>NZ_JBHWIY010000043.1:0-50088 GCF_042731715.1 Streptomyces sp. NPDC059832
CTTTCGCGCTTCCCTTTCCGGCGGTTCCAACCTTACCAGACTCTTTTTCGTTCCGTTTCCGGTCCGAATTTGAATTCCGGTGACCTTTGGAGTGGTCTTTGCCTTTCGGCGGATCCGACTTTATCAGAAGTTCTGAGTCGGAATTCCCGCCCCGTCCGGAACGCTCACTGCACACGAGTGTGCGCGGTGCTTCCCGGTCAGGCGGAGCCGTAAACGTACTGGAGCGGGGCGCCCCGATGCAAATCGGGGGCCCCGCTCCGGAGTTCGTTGCTGTCGGCGTCAGACCTCGACGACGACGGGAAGGATCATCGGGCGCCGGCGGTAGGTGTCGGAAACCCACTTGCCCACCGTGCGACGGACGAGCTGCTGGAGCTGGTGCGGCTCCATCACGCCGTCCTGGGCGGACTTGTTGATCGCTTCCTCGATCTTCGGCACCACGGCGCTGAACGCCGAGTCGTCGATGCCGGAGCCACGGGCGTGGATGTCCGGCCCGCCCGTGATCTTGCCGGAGGAGCTGTCGACCACGATGAAGACCGAGATGATGCCCTCGTCACCGAGGATGCGGCGGTCCTTGAGCGAGGTCTCGGTGACATCGCCGACCGAGAGGCCGTCGACGTACACATATCCCGCCTGGACCTTGCCGACGATCTTGGCCTTGCCGTCGACGAGGTCGACGACGACGCCGTCCTCGGCGATGACGATGTGGTCCTTGGGTACGCCGGTGAGCGCGCCCAGTTCGGCGTTGGCCCTCAGGTGGCGCCATTCGCCGTGGACCGGCATCAGGTTCTTCGGCTTGCAGATGTTGTAGAAGTACAGCAGCTCGCCGGCCGAGGCGTGGCCCGAGACGTGGACCTTGGCATTGCCCTTGTGGACGACGTTGGCGCCCCAGCGGGTCAGGCCGTTGATCACGCGGTAGACCGCGTTCTCGTTGCCCGGGATCAGGGACGACGCGAGGATCACCGTGTCGCCCTGGACGATCCGGATCTGGTGGTCGCGGTTGGCCATCCGGGACAGTGCGGCCATCGGCTCGCCCTGGGATCCCGTGCAGACCAGCACGACCTCGTCGTCCGGCAGGTCGTCGAGGGTCTTGACGTCGACGACCAGGCCCGCGGGAACCTTCAGATAACCGAGATCACGGGCGATGCCCATGTTGCGGACCATCGAGCGGCCGACGAAGGCGACCCTGCGGCCGTACTCGTGTGCCGCGTCGAGGATCTGCTGGATGCGGTGCACGTGGCTGGCGAAGCTCGCCACGATGATGCGCTTCTGGGCGTTGGCGAAGACCGTGCGCAGGACGTTGGAGATGTCCCGCTCGGGCGGTACGAAGCCGGGGACCTCGGCGTTCGTCGAGTCGGAGAGAAGGAGGTCGATGCCTTCCTCGCTCAGCCGGGCGAAGGCGTGCAGGTCGGTGAGGCGGCCGTCCAGCGGGAGCTGGTCCATCTTGAAGTCGCCGGTCGCTACGGCCAGCCCCGCGGGTGTGCGGATGGCGACCGCGAGGGCGTCCGGGATGGAGTGGTTGACCGCGATGAACTCGCAGTCGAACACGCCGATGCGCTCGCGCTGGCCCTCCGCCACTTCGAGGGTGTACGGACGGATGCGGTGCTCCTGGAGCTTCGCCTCGATCAGCGCGAGGGTCAGCTTGGAGCCGATGAGCGGGATGTCCGGCTTCAGGCGCAGCAGATACGGGACACCACCGATGTGGTCCTCGTGGCCGTGCGTGAGGACGATGCCCTCGATGTCGTCGAGACGGTCCCGGATCGTGGTGAAGTCCGGCAGGATCAGGTCGATTCCGGGCTGCTCCTCCTCGGGGAAGAGAACTCCACAGTCGACGATGAGCAGGCGGCCGCCGTACTCGAAGACCGTCATATTGCGGCCGATTTCGCCGAGGCCGCCGAGCGGGGTGACCCGGAGGCCGCCCTTCGGGAGCTTCGGCGGGGTGCCGAGTTCGGGATGCGGATGACTCAAAAGACTCTCCTTACCACGCACGCCACGTACCGCTTGGGCACGTGGCGCGCATGTCATTCGTGCACTTGCTGTTGTCTGTGATCGCTCTTGCGAGTGTTCTTCGCTTATTCAGTTGTGAAGTCTGTGGTTACAGCTCTACCCCACCGGCCGCGAGATCGATCTTGAGCTGCGCCGTTTCCTGTGCGGTGAGTTCCACCAGGGGGAGACGCAGCGGGCCCGCCGGGAGGCCCTGGAGGGCCAGTGCGGCCTTGGTGGTGATCACACCCTGGGTGCGGAACATGCCGGTGAAGACCGGCAGGAGCTTCTGGTGGATCTCCGTGGCCTTCTGGACGTCGCCGCCGGCATACGCCTCGATGAGGGCGCGCAGGTCGGGGGTGACGACATGGCCGACGACGGAGACGAATCCGATGGCGCCGACCGAGAGCAGCGGCAGGTTCAGCATGTCGTCGCCGGAGTACCAGGCGAGGCCGGAGCGTGCGATGGCCCAGCTGGCGCGGCCGAGGTCGCCCTTGGCGTCCTTGTTGGCGACGATACGCGGGTGCTCGGCGAGCCGTACCAGCGTCTCCGTGTCGATCGGCACACCACTGCGACCGGGAATGTCGTAGAGCATCACCGGCAGGCCGGTGGCGTCGGCGATGGCCGTGAAGTGGCGGAAGAGGCCTTCCTGCGGCGGCTTGTTGTAGTACGGCGTCACCGCGAGGAGTCCGTGGGCGCCGGAGCGTTCGGCCGTACGGGCGAGCTCGATGCTGTGCCGGGTGTCGTTGGTGCCGATGCCGGCGACGATGTGGGCCCTGTCCCCCACGGCTTCCAGGACCGCCCTTACGAGCTGGTCTTTCTCCGCGTCGCTGGTGGTCGGGGACTCGCCGGTGGTGCCGTTGACGACCAGGCCGTCATTGCCTGCGTCCACCAGGTGGGCGGCGAGCCGCTGGGCGCCGTCGAGGTCGAGTGCGCCGTCCGCCGTGAAGGGCGTGACCATAGCGGTGAGGACCCGCCCGAAGGGGGTCTGCGGAGTGGAGATCGGAGCCATGGGTAACACGCTACTCGCTGCTCAGCGCCCAATGTCCCCTCGGGGGGACAAGCTGTAGGAGCCCGGCACTGCCTGCTCGGGGGTTCAGGCAGTGCCGGGTCCGTTTGATCAGCCTAGATGAACTTCACGAAACGCCGCAATACGGACACCGCTTACGGGGCTACTCGTCCGTTCTTGTTGAAGGCTGCATGGGTGAGCGGCATGAGCCGGGCCCAGTGCTCCTCCATCTGCTGTCCGACCATCTCGATCTCGCGCTGCGGGAAGGACGGCACCTTCGCCAGCTCGTGCTGGGTGCGCAGGCCGAGGAAGTGCATCAGCGAGCGGGCGTTGCACGTGGCGTACATCGAGGAGAAGAGGCCGACGGGGAGCACGGCGCGGGCGACCTCGCGGGCCACTCCTGCGGCGAGCATCTCCTGGTACGCCTCGTACGCCTGGCGGTAGGAGTCCTCCATGACGCGGCCGGTGAGCTCCTGCTGGGCCCGGGTGCCCTCGACGAACTCGTACTTGCCGGGGCGGCCCTGCTGGACGAGCTTGCGGGACGCGTCCGGGACGTAGAAGACCGGCTCCAGCTCCCTGTAACGGCCCGATTCCTCGTTGTACGACCAGCCGACGCGGTGCCGCATGAACTCGCGGAACACGAAGATCGGGGCACTGATGAAGAAGGTCATCGAGTTGTGCTCGAACGGGCTGCCGTGGCGGTCGCGCATCAGGTAGTTGATGAGGCCCTTGGAGCGCTCGGGGTCCTTGGTGACCTCCTCCAGGGACTGCTCGCCGGCCGTGGAGACACGGGCCGCGAACAGGACGTCGGAGTCGCCCGCGGCGTGTTTCACCAGCTCAACGGTGACATCGCTGCGGAAGCTGGGCTTTGCGGGCTCGGGGGTCTCGGTCACCGGCGGGGTCCTTCCAGTTGCGTCGCTCGGGCGGCGTCCACTCTACGGGCCACCACTGACAACCAGGTCGGGAAGGGCCGTCCAGGGATTTCTTCGACGAATTCGGCGATTCGGGGCACCGATCGGGCCCGCCGTGCGTCTGACTCAATAGCAGCATCCGTAACAGAGTTCAAGGAGACCTTCCTCATGTTCCGCCGGCGTGAAGCCGTCCCGTTCTCGTTCGTGGCCGAGAGCGACCGATTCCGCAGCAATGTCACTCCGCCCCCGCGGGAGCGCGCCAGCGTCTCCCAGCTGGCCGCCCGTTCCCTCGTCGGGCTGACGGTGGTCGCCGGCCTGGTCGGGTCGCTGATCCTCGGCCTGCCCGCGCTCAGCCCCACCCAGAGTCCTTCGCACGCCGAGCAGACCGAGGCCGCCCACGGGCATTGACTCGTACGGGCCCCCTGGGGTGGTCGGGTCGGTGACCTCCTCGGTAGCCTCACCGGGCACAGCAATCGAGCGTGTTTGTGAGTGAGGATCTGTCGTGCCCCTGCCCTTTCTGACGGCCGACCGCGCGTTTGACGCGAGCGCCGAGGACATCGCGCTGCCGTTCGACGACCACGACAGCTGGCGACGTCCGTACCGCCCCGGCCCCTGGCGCGTCGCGGCTGCGGCCTTCCTGCTGCTGCTCGCGTCCTTCGTGCTGCTCGCGGGAATGATCATCGCGTTCGCCGGGGCGCTGCCGGGCACGGCCGTGTGCCTGGTACTGGCCCTCGGGGTCATCCTCTGCGCGCTGCGGCTGCTGCGGGTCGGTGCCTGGGTCAGCCGGCACGGCGTGCGCCGGGTGAGCTTCTTCACGACGGCGACCGTGCCGTGGAACCGGGTCACCGCCATCCGTACCGTGCAGCAGCCGGTGAAGTGGCTCGGGTTCCCGCGCACGGTCCAGGGGCAGGCCCTGATCGTCGTACGCCAGGGGGGCGAGGCGATGGCGCCGCTGCTCACCGACAACAACGCCGACTTCCTGACGCGCGGCGAGGCGTTCGACCGTGCGGCCGACACGGTCGAGGCGTGGGGGGACGAGTACCGGCGGGCCTGAGGCCCCCGGACGAACGGGCCGCCCGGCCCGGCACGCCCGTTCAGGACGTGCTGGGCCGGGCGGTCTTCATGTGCAGGGCGATGGCTCGCTGCATGGCCTTCCGGGCCCGCGGAGTGTCCCTGGCGTCCTGGTAGGCGACGGCGAGGCGGAACCAGCAGCGCCAGTCGTCCGGGGAGTCCTCGGTCTCCTCGCGGCGGCGGGCGAACACCGCGTCGGCCGAGTCGCGGTCGATGCGGCCGGACGGGGTGCGGACCAGTTCGTCGACCGGCAGGCCGCCCTCCGCGTCGAGTTCCGCGGCCAGCGCGTTCGCCCGCGACACGAACTGGGTGTTCTTCCAGAGGAACCAGATGCCGATCACCGGCAGGATCAGCACCGCGACCCCGAAGGTGACCGTCAGCAGGGTGCCGTGCTCGATGAGCAGGACGCCACGGCTGCCGACCAGGACGAAGTAGAAGACCAGGACGGCAGCGGTGACGAAGTAAGTGATCTTTGCGCGCATGGCGGGGGCTCAGTCAGTTCAGGTCGAGGAAGTGTTCCAGGCCGAACGTGAGGCCGGGAGTGGTCACCACGCGGCGTGCGCCGAGCAGGATGCCCGGCATGAAGCTGCTGTGGTGCAGGGAGTCGTGGCGGATGGTGAGGGTCTCGCCCTCGCCGCCGAGCAGCACTTCCTGGTGGGCGAGGAGGCCGCGGAGCCGGACCGCGTGGACCGGGACCCCGTCGACGTCCGCTCCCCGGGCCCCGTCCAGGGCCGTGGTGGTGGCGTCCGGCTGCGGGGCGCAGCCGGCCTTCCTGCGGGCCTCGGCGATCAGCTGGGCGGTGCGGGTGGCGGTGCCCGAAGGGGCGTCGGCCTTGTTGGGGTGGTGGAGTTCGATGACCTCGACGGACTCGAAGTAGCGGGCGGCCTGCTCCGCGAACTTCATCGTGAGGACGGCGCCGATGGAGAAGTTCGGCGCGATGAGCACACCGGTCTCCGGGGAGCCGGAGAGCCAGGTGTTCAGCTGCGCGAGCCGTTCGTCGGACCAGCCCGTCGTACCGACGACGGCGTGGATGCCGTGCCGGACGCAGAAGTCGAGGTTGCCCATCACGGAGGCGGGGGTGGTGAGCTCGACGACGACCTGGGCGCCGGATTCCGTGAGGGTCTCCAGCTCGTCGCCGCGGCCCAGCGCGGCCACCAGCTCCATGTCGTCGGCGGCCTCGACGGCTCGGACCGCCTCGGATCCGATGCGGCCCTTGGCGCCGAGAACGGCCACGCGCAGCTTGCTCATTGCTCTGCTTCCTTACGGGTGGGGTTAGGAGACCGCTTCTTCGAGGCGGTCGGCCTGCTTGTCCTTGAGCGGACCGATGACGGAGAGGGAGGGGCGGTGTCCGAGGACCTCGCCCGCGACCGCGCGGACGTCGTCGGGGGTGACCTGCGCCATCCGGGCCAGCATGTCGTCGACCGACATCTGGTCGCCCCAGCACAGTTCGCTCTTGCCGATGCGGTTCATCAGCGCGCCGGTGTCCTCCAGGCCGAGGACCGTGGAGCCGGAGAGCTGCCCGATGGCGCGGCCGATCTCCTCGTCGCTCAGTCCTTCGGACGCCACCCGGTCGAGTTCGTCCCGGCAGATCTTGAGGACGTCGTGGACCTGGCTGGGCCGGCAGCCCGCGTACACCCCGAAGAGTCCGCAGTCGGCGAAGCCCGAGGTGTACGAGTACACGCTGTAGGCGAGGCCGCGCTTCTCCCGTACCTCCTGGAAGAGGCGTGAGCTCATGCCGCCGCCGAGGGCGGTGTTGAGGACGCCCAGCGCCCAGCGGCGCTCGTCGGTGCGGGCCAGGCCGGGTACGCCGAGGACGACGTGGGCCTGTTCGGTCCTGCGGTTCAGGAGCTCCACCCGGCCCGCGGTGCGCAGGGTGCGGGAGCCCTCGCGCGGGGCGACCGGGACGGCGTCGGTGCGGGACAGGGCGCCCGCCCGCTCGAAGGCCTTGCGGACCTGGCGTACGACCGTGGCGTGGTCGATGTTGCCGGCGGCGGCGACGACCAGGTGCGTGGGGTCGTAGTGCTTCTTGTAGAAGCGGGCGATCCGGCTGCGGTCGAGCGCGTTGATGGTGTCGACGGTGCCGAGCACCGGCCGGCCGAGGGGGGTGTCGCCGAGCATGGTGTGCGCGAACAGGTCGTGCACGCAGTCGCCCGGGTCGTCCTCGGTCATCGCGATCTCTTCGAGGATGACGCCGCGCTCGGCGTCGACGTCCTCGGCGGTGATCAGCGAGCCGGTCAGCATGTCGCAGACGACATCGATGGCCAGCGGCAGGTCTGTGTCGAGGACCCGCGCGTAGTAGCAGGTGTACTCCTTCGCCGTGAAGGCGTTCATCTCGCCGCCGACCGCGTCGATCGCGGCGGAGATGTCGAGGGCGCTGCGCTTGGCGGTGCCCTTGAAGAGGAGGTGTTCGAGGTAGTGCGTCGCGCCGTTCAGCGTGGGGGTCTCGTCGCGTGATCCGACGTTGGCCCAGATGCCGAAGGTGGCGGAGCGTACGGAGGGCAGGGTCTCGGTGACGACCCGGAGACCGCCGGGCAGGACGGTGCGGCGGACCGTACCGATGCCGTTGGTGCCCTTGAGAAGCGTTTGGGTACGGGCGACGGCCCGCGCCTCGGAGGAGGCGCGGGCCGTCGTCACGGAACTACGGGACGTCACTTGGCGGCGTCGTCCTTCTTCTCGTCCTCTTCACCCTCGACGACCGGGATCAGGGAGAGCTTGCCGCGGGAGTCGATCTCCGCGATCTCGACCTGGACCTTGGCGCCGACGCCGAGCACGTCCTCGACGTTCTCCACGCGCTTGCCACCGGCGAGCTTGCGGATCTGCGAGATGTGCAGCAGGCCGTCCTTGCCGGGCATGAGGGAGACGAAGGCACCGAAGGTGGTGGTCTTGACGACCGTACCCAGGTAGCGCTCGCCGACCTCCGGCATGGTCGGGTTGGCGATCGAGTTGATCGTGGCGCGGGCGGCCTCGGCGGCCGGTCCGTCGGCGGCACCGATGTAGATGGTGCCGTCGTCCTCGATCGTGATGTCGGCGCCGGTGTCCTCCTGGATCTGGTTGATCATCTTGCCCTTGGGGCCGATGACCTCACCGATCTTGTCCACCGGGATCTTGACGGTGATGATCCGCGGGGCGTTCGGGGACATCTCGTCCGGGACGTCGATGGCCTCGTTCATCACATCGAGGATGTGGAGGCGGGCGTCGCGGGCCTGCTTCAGCGCGGCGGCCAGGACCGAGGCGGGGATGCCGTCGAGCTTGGTGTCGAGCTGGAGCGCGGTGACGAACTGCTTCGTACCGGCGACCTTGAAGTCCATGTCGCCGAAGGCGTCCTCCGCACCGAGGATGTCGGTGAGGGCGACGTAGTGGGTCTTGCCGTCGATCTCCTGGGAGATCAGGCCCATGGCGATACCGGCGACGGCGGCCTTGAGCGGCACACCGGCGTTCAGCAGCGACATGGTGGAGGCGCAGACCGAGCCCATGGACGTCGAGCCGTTGGAGCCCAGCGCCTCGGAGACCTGGCGGATCGCGTAGGGGAACTCCTCGCGCGTCGGCAGCACCGGCACGATGGCGCGCTCGGCGAGCGCGCCGTGGCCGATCTCGCGGCGCTTGGGCGAGCCCACGCGGCCGGTCTCACCGACGGAGTACGGCGGGAAGTTGTAGTTGTGCATGTAGCGCTTGCGGGTCACCGGGGAGAGGGTGTCCAGCTGCTGCTCCATGCGGAGCATGTTGAGGGTGGTGACGCCCAGGATCTGGGTCTCGCCACGCTCGAACAGCGCCGAGCCGTGCACCCGCGGGATGGCCTCGACCTCGGCGGCGAGCGTACGGATGTCCGTGACGCCACGGCCGTCGATGCGGACCTTGTCCTTGATGACGCGCTCGCGGACCAGCTTCTTGGTCAGCGCGCGGTACGCGGCGGAGATCTCCTTCTCGCGGCCCTCGAAGGCCGGGAGGAGCTTCTCGGCGGCGATCTCCTTGACGCGGTCCAGCTCGGCCTCGCGGTCCTGCTTGCCGGCGATGGTGAGCGCCTGGGCCAGCTCGGACGTCACGGCGGCGGCGAGCGCCTCGAAGACGTCGTCCTGGTAGTCCAGGAAGACCGGGAACTCGCCGACCGGCTTGGCGGCCTTGGCGGCCAGGTCGGACTGGGCCTTGCAGAGCGCCTTGATGAAGGGCTTCGCGGCTTCCAGACCGGCGGCGACGACCTCTTCGGTCGGGGCCTCGGCGCCGTCCTTGACGAGCTGGATGGTCTTCTCGGTGGCCTCGGCCTCGACCATCATGATCGCGACGTCGCCGTCCTCCAGGACGCGACCGGCGACGACCATGTCGAAGACGGCGTCCTCGAGCTCGGTGTGCGTCGGGAAGGCGACCCACTGGCCCTTGATCAGCGCGACACGGGTGCCGCCGACCGGGCCGGAGAAGGGCAGGCCGGCCAGCTGCGTGGAGCAGGAGGCGGCGTTGATCGCGACCACGTCGTACAGGTGGTCGGGGTTGAGCGCCATGATCGTCTCGACGATCTGGATCTCGTTGCGCAGGCCCTTCTTGAAGGAGGGGCGCAGCGGGCGGTCGATCAGGCGGCAGGTGAGGATCGCGTCCTCGGAGGGCCGGCCCTCACGACGGAAGAAGGAGCCGGGGATCTTGCCGGCGGCGTACTGCCGCTCCTCGACGTCCACCGTGAGGGGGAAGAAGTCGAGCTGGTCCTTGGGCTTCTTCGAAGCGGTGGTGGCCGACAGCACCATGGTGTCGTCGTCCAGGTACGCGACGGCGGAGCCGGCGGCCTGCTTGGCCAGGCGGCCCGTCTCGAAGCGGATGGTGCGGGTGCCGAAGGTTCCGTTGTCGATAACGGCCTCGGCGTAGTGGGTCTCGTTCTCCACTAGCGTTTTCTCCGATACATATCGTCTTCTCGCCCCCACGCCCGTGTGGCGGGGGACGGTAGCGGAGAAGCCCTCCATCGGCGGGCCGGTCTTCGATCGAAGCACCCGGGTCGAAGAGTCCGGGGGCCACTACCGAGGACCGGCGGCGGGGAGGTCTGCTTCTCGCTCGTCTGTTGGTCGTTCTCCGACCAGGTTACTGAGATTCGGCTCAGCTTGGCATTCCGGTGGGGCGGGCGGGCCCGTCACTTCCCGGACATGCGTACGTACGGTACGTACAACAAAGGGAGCGGCCCCCTCAGTGGTGGGAACCGCTCCCTTCACGGCGAACTACTTGGCGCCGCCGGCCGCACCGCGGCGGATGCCGAGGCGGTCGACCAGCGCACGGAAGCGCTGGATGTCCTTCTTGGCGAGGTACTGAAGGAGGCGGCGACGCTGGCCGACCAGGATCAGCAGACCACGACGGGAGTGGTGGTCGTGCTTGTGCGTCTTGAGGTGCTCCGTCAGGTCCGAGATCCGGCGGGAGAGCATCGCGACCTGGACCTCGGGGGATCCGGTGTCACCCTCCTTCTGGGCGAACTCGGACATGATCTGCTTCTTCGTAGCGGCGTCGAGCGGCACGCGTACTCCTCTTGATGTTCGATGCGCCCACGAGTGCCCCTGGTCTTGATCGCAGGGGAGCTTCCGTGACTCGGAGGCGAAGGTCCGATGAGCGCAGCTCCCAGCATGATCCGGAAGGGCGTACACAAACGGCCGTCACACAGCGTACCAGCCCCCACGGATCAGCTCGTCAGGGCCCTCGCCCTGCTGAAGACGTCCAGTACTGCCAGGCAGAGCGGGACCAGCGAGAGCAGGACGGCGCTCTCGGCCAGGTCGAGCAGGCGGCCCCAGAACGGGGAGAGGCCCTTGCGCGGAATGATCAGGCCGATCGCGGTGAGCAGGGCGGCCCCGGCGGCGACGGCCGCGGAGAGCCAGATCGTACGGATGTCCAGGGAGCTGCGGTCCCCGTACCGGACCAGGTCGAAGAGCAGGTCGGTCGGCGGGTTCAGGGAGAGGCCGAGGACCAGCAGGGCGACCGTGCCGAGGCCCGCCACCAGTACGCAGGCGACCTGGGAGGTGTAGCGGAACAGCCGGGCGCGCAGCAGCATCGCGAGTCCGGCGGCCAGCGCCAGGAACTGGCCCCAGACGTTGTCCGAGAAGCCGAGCACGGCCCCGCATCCGACGACGACCGCCGCGCAGCCCCCGACCAGGCCGAGCAGCATCTCGTGGCCCCGGCGGGCCTGGGCCGCGATGCGTTCGGCGTCGACGGGGGCGCCCTGCGCCGCGGGCTCGGCGTACGGGTCGGCGAGGGTGTCGTCGTAGCCGCCGGGGGCGGTGCGCGGCGACGCGTAGCCGATGGGCAGCCGGGCGAACCGGGCGGAGAGGCCGGGCAGGAAGGCGACCAGGCCGAGGGTGACCGGGGCGCAGACGGCGGCCGTCTGCGTGGCGGACGCCTCGGTGAGGATCGCGACGAAGGTCGCCAGGGTGCCGACGGTGGCGAGGAAGGTGGCCGCGACGAACGGGGCGTCGCCGCTCGGGGTGAGGGCGACCAGCGCGACCGAGGCGATCAGGACGGCGACGCAGCCGAGCAGGAACTGGAGCCGGCCGGGACCCTGGCCGGCGTCCGGGCCGATGATGCCGGAGCCCGCGATGAGTACGAGGGGCAGCGCGCCGAGGCCGAGGGCCACGGCGGTGGAACGGTCGGTGTAGACCCGGGCGCGTACTCCCGCGAACGCGGTCAGCAGCAGTCCGGCGGAGCCCGCGATAATGCCGGGCAGGCTGTGCATGTCGTGCCTGACCGGGTCGGCGAACCAGAGCACGAAGCCCATCAGTACGAGCAGCAGCACCCCGCCGACCAGGCCCGCGCCGCGCAGCAGTTCGTCGCTCCACAGATGGCGGTCGCGGGTGACGGCCGAGGCGACGGCGTCCGAGACGTCGTCGAAGACGGCGGGCGGCAGGGACTGGGCGAAGGGGCGAAGGCTGAGGAGTTCGCCGTCGAGGACCTGCTGGGCGGCGAGGGTGCGCGCCCCGTCGAGGACCGTGCCGTCGCGGCGCACCAGGTGGTATCCGGTGGGGATTCCGGCTGCCTGGGTCTGGCCGGTGAGACGGAGGATCTCCGGGTAGACGTCCGCGACGGCGATGTCCTCCGGCAGGGCCACATCGATCCGGCTGTCGGGCGCCACGACGGTCACCCGGCAGAAGCCCGTCGCTGCAGTCGAACTCACGTGTCTGGTCCCCCTGATTCGCGGTTGCGCACGGTGCGCGCGCCACCCTACCGGGAGGAGGGCTGGTCATCTGCAAGTAGGATCGCCGTCGCGCGGAGGGACGTCCGCAAGCAAAGGCAGCCACGGGGGCTTCGGTGCACGTTCGGCCGGTCTTGTGCCCGTCCGTACCGAGGGACTGATGTTTCGGTGAGCCAGATCGTCGTGAAACGACCTCCGCGGGCCCTGCCGCCGGAAGTCCCCATGGACGAGTTGACGTTGGAGTCCCCTCCCGAACTGCCCCGCGGGCAGCAGGAGGGCATGCTGATGCAGATCCTGCCGGTGCTCGGCATGGGGTCGTCGGTGGTCTTCTTCTTCTCGCCGCAGGCACCTCCGTTCATGCGGATCATGGGTGTTCTGATGCTGGTCTCGACCGTCGGGATGGTGGTCGCCCAGCTGGTGCGCTATCGCCGCGGTACGCAGGGGCAAATGGCCGATGTCCGGCGCGACTACCTCAAGTACCTGGCGCAGACCCGCCGTACGGTGCGCCGGACGGCGCGCACCCAGCGGGACGCGCAGCTGTATCTGCAGCCCGCTCCGGACCAGTTGTGGTCGGTGGTCGCCGAGGGCGGCCGGGTGTGGGAACGGCGGGTCGGCGACAAGGACTTCGGGCAGGTCCGGATGGGGCTCGGGGCGCAGCAGCTGGCCACCCCGCTGATCGCTCCCGACACCGCCCCGGTGGACGAGCTGGAGCCGATGTGCGCGGGTGCGATGCAGCGGTTCCTCGCCGTGCACGGGTCGTTGGACGGGCTGCCGATGGCCGTGTCGATGCGGGCGTTCTACCACGTGACGGTCTCCGGCCGGCCGGAGGCGGCGCAGTCGGCCGCGCGGGCGCTGGTCGCCCAGTTGGTGACGCTGCACTCCCCCGAGGATCTGCTGGTCGCCGTGGTGGCGGCGCGGGGTGCGGTGGAGCGCTGGGACTGGACGAAGTGGCTGCCGCATCTGCAGCTGCCGGGGCAGGTCGACGGGGCCGGTACGAGGCGGCTGTTCGGGGACGACCTGGGTGAGCTGGAGCAGTTGCTGGCGGGCCGGCTGGAGGGGCGGCCGCGGTTCGGCCGGGAGAGTCAGCCGTTGCTGGACCAGCCGCACATCGTGGTGGTGCTGGACGGTGGGATGGTGCCGCCCGACTCGCTGTTCGCGGCGGCCGAGGGCATCCAGGGCGTGACGATCGTCGAGGTGGTGCCGGGCGAGCTCGACGAGCCGCGCGGCGGTCTGTCGGTGGTGGTGCGGCCGGGGCTGCTGCGGCTGGAGTCGGGGGCGGGGATGGCGTACGAGGGTGTGCCGGACGGGATGTCGCTGCCCGCGGCCGAGGCGCTGGCCCGACAGCTGGCGCCGCTCAGGATGGGCGGGGGCGACGACGACGAGCCGCTGCTGGCAAACCTGGACTTCACGGATCTGCTGAATCTGGGCGACGCGGCTTCGGTCGATGTGGCGCGGACCTGGCGGCCGCGGTCGGTCTCCGAGCGGCTGCGGGTGCCGATCGGCATCGGCGAGGACGGCCAGCCGGTGATGCTGGACCTGAAGGAGGCCGCGCAGGACGGCATGGGTCCGCACGGGCTGTGTGTCGGTGCGACGGGTTCCGGCAAGTCCGAGCTGTTGCGGACGCTGGTGCTGGGGCTCGCGGTCACGCATTCCTCGGAGACGCTGAACTTCGTGCTCGCGGACTTCAAGGGCGGCGCGACGTTCGCCGGGATGTCGCAGATGCCGCATGTGGCGGCCGTGATCACCAACCTCGCGGACGATCTGACGCTGGTCGACCGCATGGGGGACGCGATCCGCGGCGAGCTGCAGCGCCGGCAGGAGCTGCTGCGGTCGGCCGGCAACTACGCCAACATCCACGACTACGAGAAGGCACGGGCTGCGGGTGCGGCGCTTGAGCCGCTGGCCTCGCTGGTCCTGGTCATCGACGAGTTCTCCGAACTCCTCACCGCCAAGCCCGACTTCATCGACATGTTCATCCAGATCGGCCGGATCGGGCGTTCGCTGGGTGTGCATCTGCTGCTGGCCTCGCAGCGTCTGGAGGAGGGCAAGCTGCGCGGTCTCGACACCTATCTCTCGTACCGGATCGGGCTGCGGACCTTCTCCGCCGCCGAGTCGCGTACGGCGCTCGGTGTGCCGGACGCGTACCACCTGCCGTCGGTGCCCGGTTCCGGCTATCTGAAGTTCGGTACGGACGAGATGACCCGGTTCAAGGCGGCCTACGTGTCGGGGACGTACCGCACGGGCGGCCCCGATCTGTCGGTGGGGGCGCTGCCGATCGAGCGGCGGCCCGCGCTGTTCAGCGCCCTTGAGGTGCCGGTGGTGTACGCGGCGCCCGATCCGGCGCATCTGGTGGCCGCGCGGGCGGGCGCGGACGACGACGCGCTCGCCGACACGGTGCTCGATGTGATCGTGCGCCGCCTGGAGGGGCAGGGGGTGCCCGCCCATCAGGTGTGGCTGCCGCCGCTGGACCGGGCGCCGACGCTGGACCAGCTGCTGCCGGGGCTCGCGCCGACCGCCGAGCGCGGGTTCACGGCGACGGAGTACACCCGTCCGGGCGGGCTGACCGTGCCGCTCGGGCTGATCGACAAGCCCTTCGAGCAGCGGCGCGAGGTGCTGTACCGGGACTTCTCGGGCGCGTCGGGTCACATGATGGTCGTCGGCGGTCCGCAGTCCGGGAAGTCGACGCTGGTGCGCACGCTCATCTCGTCGTTCGCCCTCACCCACACCCCGTACGAAGTGCAGTTCTACGGGCTGGACTTCGGTGGTGGCGGTCTGGTCTCGCTGGCGGATCTGCCGCATGTCGGCGGCATGGCCTCGCGGCTGGACCCGGAGCGGGTGCGGCGTACGGTCGCCGAGGTCGCGGGCGTGCTGAACCGGCGCGAGGAGTTCTTCCGCGCCCACTCCATCGACTCCATCGCCACCTACCGGCGCAGGCGCGCCCTGGGTGAACTGCCCGGCGAGCCCTGGGGCGATGTCTTCCTGGTGGTGGACGGCTGGGGCGGCTTCCGTTCCGAGTACGAGATGCTGGAGCAGGTCGTCACCGACATCGCCGCGCGCGGGCTCGGTTACGGCATCCATGTCGTGATCACGGCCGCGCGGTACATGGAGGTGCGGGCCGCGCTGAAGGACCAGATCCTCGGCCGGCTCGAACTGCGGCTCGGCGACGTCATGGACTCCGAGTTCGACCGGAAGGTCGCGGCCAATGTGCCGGCCGGTGTCCCGGGGCGGGGGCAGGTGGCGCAGAAGCTGCACTTCATGGGCGCGCTGCCGCGTGTGGACGGTTCCAGCAGCGCCGCGGATCTCTCCGACGGCACGGCCGCGTTCGTCGGTTCGGTGAAGGCGAACTGGGCCGGTCCCGCCGCGCCGCCCGTGCGGCTGCTGCCGCGCAAGCTGCCGGCCGATCAGCTGCCGAAGGGCTTCGAGTTCCCGCAGCGGGGCATCGCGATCGGTATCGACGAGACCGATCTGGAGCCGGTGTTCGTCGACTTCGAGACCGATCCGTTCTTCCTGGTCTTCGGGGAGAGCGAATCGGGCAAGACCAATCTGCTGCGGCTGATCGCGAAGCAGATCTCGGAGCGCTACTCCCCCGACGAGGCGAAGCTCGTCGTCGGTGACTACCGGCGGGGGCTGCTGGGTGCGCTGCCCGAGGGCCATCTGCTGGAGTACGCGCCGATGGCGAGCTCGATGCAGATGCACATGGAGGCGCTTGCGGGCGTCTTCGCGCGCCGGCAGCCGCCGACCGATGTCACACCGCAGCAGCTGCGCGACCGCAGTTGGTGGACCGGGCCGCAGATCTTCATCATCGTCGACGACTACGACCTGGTGGCGACGAACGCGGGCAATCCGCTGGCCCCGCTGGCGGAGTACCTGCCGTTCGCCCGGGACACCGGGGTCCGTTTCGTCATCGCGCGCAACGCCGCCGGGGCCTCACGGTCGATGTACGAGGGGTTCATGCAGCGCATCAAGGAGCTGGGGGCGCAGGGCGTCGTCCTTTCCGGTGACCCGGGCGAGGGCGATCTGATCGGTACGGTGCGCGGGCACGCGATGCCGCCGGGGCGCGGGTACTTCGCCTCGCGGCGCCGGGGGAACCCGCTGGTGCAGATCGGGCGGCTGCCGGAGCAGCACTGATCCGGTGCCGTAGCACATGATCGGCTCCCCGTACACCGGGGCGGGAAGCGGGGATAGTCTGCCGGAGGATCCGAAAAGCGTTCCGCCGCAGGAGAGGGAAGGCGCCCGATGGGTACTCAGCAGGAGAAGGACGAGCTGTACGCACTCGACATCTCGGGGGTGGAGTGGCTGAGCGCGCCCGGTACCGAAGAGGCCGAGGAGCGTGTCGAGATCGCTCATCTGCCGGGCGGTGCGGTGGCGATGCGGTCCTCGCTGGATCCCGGGACGGTGCTGCGGTACACCGAGGCCGAGTGGCACGCCTTCGTCCTGGGGGCGCGGGACGGCGAGTTCGACCTGAAGTAGTCGGCCGACATGCGGAAGGAGGGGCACGCTCGTCGGAGCGTGCCCCTCCTTCCGTATGTCTGCGGTCAGAACGCCTCGGTGAAGGCGCGCGAGGCCCTGTGGTCCGTGGCGCGGTAGCTGTCCTTGCCGTTCTCGACGATCCTCGCGACGTGCTCCAGGCGGTCCTTCATGTTTTCCGCCCGGCCCTTGTACTTGCCCTGCAGGGTCACGTACTCACCGTGGGCCACACCGTCCCAGGTGTCGGTGACGACCTTGAGCGCGGCGTCCATCTCTTCGAGGTCCTTGATGATGTTCTTCGACACCGTGCGGATGCGGTTGGCCATCTCCTGGACGGTCTCGTACTTGACCTTGGTGTTCGGGTCGTGCCCCATGTGTCTTCTCCTCGGTGCTCGGCGTGTGCGGAAGGGGTCGTACGGCGCCGCTCAGACGTTGTTCAGCCCGGAGGTGTTGGCGGGCAGCACCTGCTCCTTGACCGGACTGAAGGCCGCGCGGACCTCCTCGTCGTTGGCGTTGCTGAGGTTCTTGGTGCCTTCCACCGCGTTGAGCAGGACGTCGAGGAGCCGACGGATCTGGTCGTGGTCCTCGTTGATCATCACCTGCGCGGACTTGAACCCCGAGGCACCGACACCCGTCCATCCGGCACCGACCGTCTCCAGGATGTCGGCCAGTTCCCTGGACTGACGGGACACCGCGCGACCCGTCTCGATGATCTTGTTCTTCGCCTGGACGATCGGATCGTCGGCAAGTCCGAAACCGCCTGAGGGGCTGGTCATCCGGAAGTCCTATCTCTCGGTTCCCTGGCCTGTCCGTCTGTCACGGTCAGGATCCTTCCGTTCCCATGTGCTCCGGCAAAGGAATGGGGAAGGTCCGGGCCGGGGAAGCGCCGTCTCGGCATTCCCGTGCCCCGAATTCGGCGTCGGCCACTTCTCGTTCCCCCGTCACACACGTGAAGTCTGTTACCACCCTAGCCACTTCGCGGTCTCTCCCCAACTGTTCTTCGCCCAGGGCCGGTCACATCGCCGGACGTTCGTGTCATCGCGCGACGCGCCTCCGGCGGGCGTCCCGGACCACCGTCGCGGCCCCGGCGATCACGCCGACCAGGACGGCTGCCGCGGCCAGCGCGTAGGTGGCGTACCGCTCGCTGCGCTCCTGCGGCGTCTCCGACAGGGAGAGGTGAGCGGGCTCGGGGGCCGGTGCCTTCGGCGGTGCCGGGTCCGGATGCGGCGCATTCTGCGGGGTGTCGTCCCCGGACAGGGCGCGGACCGGGTCGACGACGCCCCAGCCGACGTAGTCGTCGTGGCCGGTGACGGAGCGTTCGGCGGTCTGCTCGATCCGGGCGACGATCTGGGCCGCCGACCACTTCGGGTACTTGGCACGCATCAGGGCGGCGACCCCGGCGACGTAGGGGGCGGAGAAGCTGGTGCCGTTGTCGGTGCACTGGCCGTAGCCGGGGACGGTGGAGACGATGTCGACGCCCGGGGCGGCGACCCCGACGAAATCGCCGGCCTGGGAGAACGGGGCGCGCTCGTTGTTGCGGTCGGACGAGGCGACGGCGAGGACTCCGTCGAAGGCGGCGGGGTAGGTGCGCTTCAGTCCGCCGTCCATGCCGTCGTTGCCCGCGGAGGCGACCACGACGATGTTCTTGGCGAGCGCCTTGGCCACCGCCCGGCCCAGCGTGGACGTCTCGTCCAGGGCTTTGGTCGTGTCCTGGGAGATGTTGATGACCTGGGCCCCCTTGTCGATCGCGTGGCCGATCGCGGTGGCCATCGTGGTGTCCTTGCCGCTGTTCTTCTCGTCGTTCTGGCGGATCGGGATGATCGTGGCCTCGGGGGCCAGTCCGACGAACCCGGTGCCCTTGCGGGGGCGGGCGGCGATGATGCCGGCGACCTTGGTGCCGTGGCCGACCTCGTCGACCGTGCCGTCGCTCTTGCCACCCTTGAGGTAGTCGGCGCCCGCCGATGCGTCGACGGCCGTCCTGAGCTGCGGGTTGACGTTGTCCACGCCGGTGTCGATGACCGCGACGCGTACACCCTTGCCCTTGGTGTCCTGCCAGAGTTCGTCCAGCAGGACGCGCTGCAGCGGCCAGGGGCGGCCCTCGTACTGCCGCTTCATCGGGAAGGTGCACTCGCCGCCGCCGTCTATGCCCACGTCGCCGGGCCCCCGGGCGTCCTCGGCAGCGTACGCGGCCCCCGGCCCCGCCAGTGCGGCCAGCGCGGCGGTGATCGCCACCGCGCGGGCCGTCTTCCGGTACCCCATCCGTATCTCTCCCCCATGCCGCACGCTGCCCGCCGCGTTCCGCAATGTCATGAACCCTGGGGCTGACGTGCGCTGTTGGTGTCCAGCCTGGGCCCCTTGGACAGGAAGTCCGACCATTCGATCGGTACGAGGGCGGGCATCACCTTCTCGTATCCGAGCCTGCTCTGCGCCTGGCTGGGCTCGGGGCGGCCGTCCGACTGCTTCTGCTGGTCGCCGGTGCCGATGACGGAGCGCCTGGCGTCGCTGTCGCCGTTCGCCTGGACCGCGTAGCGCAGTCCGGTGTCGGTCACCAGGAAGAGTGATCCGTCGGGCCTGGTCTGCCGGCCCCGGACCTGGGTGTAGAGCAGGCCGCTGCCGGGGGTGACATAGGTGCTGGTGCCACCGGCGGCGATGGAGGCGGGATACGCGGTGCCCGCCCAGGTGCTCAGGGTGGTCCGGCCCGAGCCGTCGACCTTGCGCAGCACGCTGCAGATGGTGTCGCGGCCGGCGCTGCCGCCCCCGGCGGAGTTCACCGGGGGGTCGGTCCTGTGGGCCGGCCAGAGTGCGGCCTGGCCGGCGAAGCCCGCGGTGTCGGGCACGAAGTCCTGGAGGCCGACGGCGCGGGCCTCGCCCTCCAGGTTCAGCTCGGCCGTCTGCGGTGAACTGATCAGCAGCCAGGCGGTGAACTCGGAGACACGCTGGACCTTTCCTTCGAGCACCACGTAGTAACTGGTGCCCTCGCCGGTCCTGGTCCGCAGGACCGTGCCGACCTTGTTCTCCTCGCCGGAGAGCTGCCCCGCGACGTGGGCCGGGGCGCCGACGTTGCCGGGGATCCGCGGGAAGACGACCGGGCTGCCGTCGTGCAGGGTGGCGAGCCAGTCGTCGGTGACGGACTGCGGCTGCCTGCTCCCGACCAGGGCGTTGGTCAGATGGCCGCTGTCGGCGGCGGTCTCGTCGATGCGGTACTTGGTGCCCTTCGCGTCGACGAGGTAGCGGGCCCGGTCCTGGCCCTGGACGTAGAGCACCTGGCCGCCATCGAGCCTCTGCCTGCCCTCGGTCAGCCTGTTGTCACGTGCGCCGAAGACGAAGGCGGCCTTCTGCACGGTGTTGCCCTTGCCGCCGGGCTGTACGCAGACGGCCCACCGCTTCGCCGTCCCGGCGTCCTTGGCCTCGGGCAGCCGGTCGGGGGCGTACGGGATGCCGAGGATCGGTCCGCGCGGGGGCTTGCCCGCGTCCAGGACGTCGTCCGCGACCTGGATGACGTCGTAGTCCGCCGGGTTGAGCAGCAACCGGGCCGAGGCCAGGTTGAGCACGGGGTGCAGCAGGGTCTTTTTCTTCTTGCCCTTGCCCGTGGTGAGCACGACGTAGCGGGTGGTGGACTTCTTGCCGACGATCACCTTGGTGGCGGGCTTGTCCCAGCCCTTGGGCGCGGTGGGCTTGAACATGCCGACGGCACCGAAGCCCGCGAGGATCAGGGCCCCGACGATCACGCTCGGCAGGACCGCGCGCAGCGGACGCGGAGCGCCCTCCTCTGTGCCGTTGGACGAGGGTTGGAGGAATGCCGCCACCGTGCGTTTCTTCGCGAAGGTGTATGCGTTGAGCTCATCCCGCCGTGATGCCATGAGTCGCTTCGTCTCCCGTGTCTCCCCGCGCGGCACCGGAAGCGGTCGCGTCGCCGGCCGCCGGGCCGGGTCGCGATGCCGGACCTCGGTGCCGGACCGGCCCCCTACTATGCCTGCTGACCGCGGGCGGTGGTGGGCCGGGTAGGGTGATCCGGCCGCCAAGGCCCCGAGCGGGACAGGCGGATTACGGGTGGAGTTGGGGACCGACGAACGGGGGGACGCCGGAATGACGGCTTCCGCGACACGGGCACGTCCGGCCGGGAACGCGACGGGCCCCGCGGCTCCCGGGGCCGGTGGTCCACCTGCTCCGCACGGCCCCGCACAGCGTTCCCGCGGACCTGCCTCCGGCCGGGCCGACGGACGGGTCGGGAAGCTCGGTTCGTTCCGATTGCAACAACTCGTGCTGCTGGAAACCGCGGCGGCGCTGCTGCTCGCGGCCTGGGTGGTCGATCCCCTGCTGCTGGCCCCGGCCGTGGTGATCGCCGGGCTGCTGGTGCTGCTGGCCGTCGTGCGCCGACACCGCCGTTCGCTGCCCGAGTTGCTGGGCACCGTCCTCTCGTTGCGCGCGCGTTCCCGCAGGGCCGCTGCGCTGGAGCTGCCCGCGGGTACGGAGCCGGGGATCGCGCCCGTCGTCGAGTGCGATCCGGCGCTGCGCACGTACTCCTTCAGCGACCGTGACCGGCGGCCGGTCGGCATGATCGGTGACGGTACGTTCGTCACGGCCGTCCTCCAGGTGGAGTCGGACGTCTCGGCGCTCAGGCCGGACCGGACCGCCCAGCCGCTGCCCCTGGCGCTCGTACGGGATGTGCTCGAAGTCGACGGCATCCGGCTGGAGTCGGCGCAGATCGTGCAGCACACCCAGCCCGCGCCCGCCCCGCATCTGCCTCAGCAGTCCGTCGCCGCACGCAACTACGCGCCGCTGCAGGCCCAGACGGGTTCGCCCGCCGTCCGGATCACCTGGATCGCGCTCAAGCTGGACCCGGAGCTGTGCCCGGAGGCCGTGCAGGCGCGCGGCGGTGGCATCACGGGGGCGCAGAAGTGCGTGGTACGCGCGGCCGACCAGTTGTCCAGCCGGCTGACCGGGGCCGGTTTCCGCGCGACGGTGCTGACCGAGCAGGAGTTGACGTCCGCGATCGCGACCTCGGTCTGTGCCAGTGCGTCGGCCATGACGCAGGCCGGTCTGATCGGGACGCCGGTACGCCGCACCGAGGAGACCGCGCGGACCTGGCGCTGCGACGACCGGTGGCACACCACCTACTGGGTGGCCCGCTGGCCGCAGTTCGGCGGCACCGGCGGCGCGGCGATGCCGCAGCTCGTGGCCCTGCTCACCTCGATCCCGGCGCTCGCCACGACCTTCAGCCTGACGCTGGGGCACGGCGAGCGACAGGGCGTCTCGATCACCGGACACATCCGGATCACCGGCCGCAGCGACGAGGAACTGCTGGGCGCGCGCCACGAGTTGGAGCGCACCGCCCGCGGAGTCAGGACCTCGCTGGTACGGCTCGACCGCGAGCAGCTGCCCGGCGTGCTCGCCACACTGCCGCTCGGGGGTACCCGCTGATGTCCGCACCCACGAGCGCCAGGTCCCGGCTCGGCTTCGGGCTGATCGGTCCGCGGCGCGCACGGCAGTCGGTCTCGCTCGACCAGTTGGCGTCGCTGGCCCTGCCGGTCGGCGACGACGGTGTGGTGATCGGCGTGGACGCCCATGGCCGCCCCGCCGTGCTGGGGATCAACCGGCCGACTCCGTACGACGTCACGCTGATCGGCGGGGTGTGGACGGCACAGGTGCTCGCGCTGCGGGCGGCCGCCACCGGTGCGCGGATCGTCGTGGAGACCGGGCGGGCCCAGACGTGGACGGGGCTCGCGCACGCGGCGGGCGGCGGTCAGCCGTGCGTCACGCTGCACGATGTCGGACGGGTGCCGCCGCAGGGGCCGTCGGCCGGTTCGCCGGTGGTCGTGGTGCGGGACTGCGGCATGCGGCCACCGCGCGGGCGGGTGGTGTCCGGGCCGTGGCAGTCGGTGCTGACACTGCTGCCGTATCTCAGCCCGGTGGCACCGAGGCTGATCGAGAAGTCGGCGCTGGTCGGCATTCAGCGGGTATCCCCTGACGAAGCGGCACAGATCGGTCGCACACTGCACCTTCCGGCCGCCGAGACGCAGGCGTTGTCCACGCTGGCGGACGGGGTCACACTCTGGTGCGCGGGGCGCGACCGGCAGTTCGTGATGACCCAGGCGACCGATGCCGAGACCGGACTGCTGGGCGGCGCGCGCAGGATGGACTGACCGGCGCGGTTCGCTCGCAGCTGCCCGCACGGAACGTTCGCCTTTCCGTACATGGATGTACATGTTTGACCGCTTCGCCCTTCACGCTGTGCCGTACTCGGTCCACTTGAGGGCGGCACGTGATGCACGGGACAGCTCTTGCGGTGCCGTACGGCCTGCCGGAGCAAGCCCCATGACGATTAGGGTGGGTCCGGGCGCGGCAGAAGAACCTGCGGGCAGGCAATGCGTGTCCCAGGGGGAGAGCCGGGCGGTCAGGCAGACGGAAACGGTCGCCCCCCACCCACTACGGCACAAGGGTGCTCGACCACACCAGGAGGCAAAGTGAACGGCGATCGGGACGAGATCCGCGGGGGCTGGAACAAGCCCGTCGACGAGTCGTCCGACGCGGAGCCCGCCGAGATGACGGGTGAGTTCACCATCGACTACACCCCGCCCGCCTGGTACACGCAGAACGCGCCGGGGGACTCTTCGGGCGGCGCCGGAACACATCTCGCGCCGCCTCCGCCGCCCAGTGGAGCGCCGGTGACCGCGCCCGCACCGTCGGCCGGCGGCGGTTTCGACTCCGACTGGACTCCGGCCCCCCCCGCGCCCGCGCCGATTCCGGCCCAGTCCGCGGCGGGCGATGCCACGCCTTCCCCCGCACCGGGTGCGGGGGATTCCGCGGGTGCGTCGGACCCGTTCGGGGGCGGTGACGTGGAGAGCGGCTCGACCATGCGGTTCTCGCCGGCCGCGCTGAAGCGTCAGATCGCGGAGATCGAGGGGGGAGCGGCGGACGCGGCCGACGACGCCCCGGTGGCGCATACGGCTCCCGCACAGGCCGATGCCGGTGTCGGTGTCGGTGTCGGCGGTACGGGAGCGGGCGTGGCGCCCGGTTCCGATTCCGCGCACACGGCGGACGCCCCCACCGGTGATTCCGATGGTGCCGACGCCGCGGATTCCGCCGCCGAGGTCCGGGCAGATGTCCCGGGCGGCGCTGCCGACGGACCGCGGGACGCCATGCCCTCCGACGCCGTCGCGGATGCGGCACCCCAGGACGTACCGCCCGGCAACGCACCGCAGGGCGCCCCGGCTCCCGGCACGCCGAATCCCTGGGCCCCGGCGCCGCCGCAGGGCGGTGGCCTGCCGCCGCTGCCTCCCGCCTTCCAGCCCGCCGCACCGCAGCCCACCGCGCCCCAGTCCGCTCCGCAGTGGCCCGCTCCCGGCCCGACCGGCCAGGCGCCCGGCGGCTACGGATTCCCCCAGGCCGGGGCACCTCAGCAGCCCCAGCAGCCGCAGGCGCCTCTGCCGCCCCAGAGCGGCTACGGATTCCCGCAGCAGCCCGCTCCCCCGGCGCAGCAGACACCGGCACCGAGCGGCTACGGATTCCCTCAGACGCCTCAGACGCCGCCTCACACGCCCCAGCCGCCTCAAATGCCTCACGCGGCTCAGCAGCCCCTGCCGCCGCAGGCACCCCAGCCGGCCCAGCCGCCCCAGCAGTCCCAGCCGCCCCAGTGGCCCGCGCAGCAGGGCGTACCCCTGCCGCCGCAGGTCCCCCACGGCCCCCAGGCACCGCAGGCACCCCTGCCGCCGGCTCAGGCCACGCCCCATCTGCCCGCCCAGGTCACCCCGCAGCAGCCCGGCCAGCCCCAGCCTCCCCATCAGCAGCAACAGCACCCGCAACAGCCGCAGGGACAGCAGGGGCAGCCGCCGCAGGGAGCGCCCGTCGACCCGCGCACCGGTGGCGCCTGGCCCACCCCTGTCACCCACGACCAGCGCGAGCGTTCCGTGCCCGGCGCCCCGCTCGGGTACACGGCGGCCGTGGAACTCTCCTCCGACCGGCTGGTCCGGGGCAAGCAGAAGGCGAAGAGCAGTCGCACGCCGTCCGGCGCGTCCCGCTTCAAGCTGGGCGGCAAGAAGGAGGAGGCCGAGCGGCAGCGCAAGCTCGACCTGATCCGTACGCCCGTGCTGTCCTGCTACCGGATCGCGGTCATCAGCCTCAAGGGCGGTGTCGGCAAGACCACCACGACCACCGCCCTCGGCGCGACCCTGGCCACCGAGCGGCAGGACAAGATCCTCGCCATCGACGCGAACCCGGACGCGGGCACGCTCGGCCGCCGGGTGCGCCGCGAGACCGGTGCCACCATCCGTGACCTGGTCCAGGCGATCCCGTACCTCAACTCGTACATGGACATCCGCCGGTTCACCTCGCAGGCGCCCTCCGGCCTGGAGATCATCGCCAACGACGTGGACCCGGCGGTCTCCACGACCTTCAACGACGAGGACTACCGGCGCGCGATCGACGTGCTGGGCAAGCAGTACCCGATCATCCTCACCGACTCGGGCACCGGCCTGCTCTACAGCGCGATGCGCGGGGTGCTGGACCTCGCCGACCAGTTGATCATCATCTCGACCCCGTCGGTCGACGGTGCGTCCAGCGCGTCCACCACGCTGGACTGGCTCTCGGCGCACGGGTACGCGGACCTTGTGCAGCGCTCCATCACCGTCATCTCGGGGGTGCGCGAGACCGGCAAGATGATCAAGGTCGATGACATCGTGCAGCACTTCGAGACGCGCTGCCGCGGCGTGGTGGTCGTACCGTTCGACGAGCATCTGTCGGCCGGTGCCGAGGTCGACCTCGACATGATGCGCCCCAAGACCCGCGAGGCGTACTTCAACCTCTCCGCGATGGTCGCCGAGGACTTCTCCCGTGCCCAGCAGCAGCAGGGACTCTGGACCTCGAACGGCTCCAACCCGCCGCCGCAGTACGCCCCGCCGATGCCCGGCCAGCAGCAGTACGCCCCGCAGCAGCCGCAGCAGCCGTACGGGCAGCAGCAGCCGTACGGCGGCCAGCAGCCCCCGCAGCCGTACCCGCCGCAGCCCGGCCCCGGAGTGCAACAGAACGGCTGGCAGCAGTCGTTGCCCCCGCAGGCCCCGCCCGCCGCGGGCCCGGCAGGCCCGCAGCTGCCCCACCAGCAGCAGCCCGCCCTGCCGGGGCAGCCGGGTCAGCCCGGTCAGCCGGTCCCGCCCGAGCTGCAGGGTCCCGTCCCGCCCGCGGGATGGCAGCAGCAGCCGCCGTCAGCGCCTCAGCAGTAAGGCATCAGAGGTCTAAACCAATGAGGGCCCGCACCGTCTCCACGGTGCGGGCCCTTTGCGCATTCCCGCAGACCACACGCCGTTTCGATGACCGTTGACGCGGCTCGACCCCCGCTGATAAACCTTCGCTTCACCAGCTGGCGAACCACAGATCAACCCGCCTTCTCCGTGCGAGTCATGACGCGAGGTCCCTGACCATGGTCGAAAGAGTTCCACCACGCTCCGCCAAGCCACGCTCACGTCTGCGTGTCCTCCTGGCCTCCGGTGCCGCCGCACTGGCGCTGGCCGCCGGATCCATCGTCCCGGGTGTGCCGCTCGGCGCCGCGCCGCAGCAGGCACAGGCCGCCGACAGCGGAAAGTCGACACTGACCGTCGCCGTCGCACAGAGCGTCGACTCGCTGAGCCCGTTCCTCGCTCAGCGGCTCATGAGCACCAGCATCAGCCGGCTCATGTACGACTTCCTCACCAACTACGACCCCAAGGACAACCACGCGATCCCCGGCCTCGCCACCAAGTGGGAGCCGTCCGCGGACAAGTTGACCTGGACGTACACCATCCGTTCCGACTCCAAGTGGTCGGACGGGCAGCAGGCCACCGCCGAGGACGCGGCCTGGACGTTCAACAAGATGATGACCGACGAGGGCGCCGCGCAGGCCAACGGCAACTTCGTCGCGAACTTCAAGAAGGTGACGGCTCCCAGCCCGACGCAGCTGGTCATCCAGCTCAAGGAGCCGCAGGCCACCATGGCGGCACTCGATGTGCCGATAGTGCCCAAGCACGTCTGGGAGAAGGTCGGTGACTTCTCCAAGTTCAACAACGACAAGACGTTCCCGATCGTCGGCAACGGGCCGTTCATCCTGACCGACTACAAGGTCGACCAGTATGTGAAGCTCAAGGCCAACAAGGACTTCTGGCGCGGCAAGCCGAAGTTCGACGAGCTGGTCTTCAAGACGTACAAGGACCAGGACGCCGCCGTCGCCGCACTGCGCAAGGGCGAGGTCTCCTTCGTCGCCGGCTCCCCCGCGCTGACGCCCGCTCAGGCCGCCTCCCTCAAGGGCGAACAGAACGTCAAGGTCAACGAGGGTCCGGGCCGCCGCTTCTTCGCGCTGGCCACCAACCCGGGCGCGCAGACCAAGGACGGCAAGAAGTTCGGCAACGGCAACAAGGCCCTTCTCGACCAGAAGGTGCGCCAGGCCCTCTTCCTGTCCATCGACCGCAAGACCATCATCGACAAGGTCTTCCAGGGCCACGCCGTCGAGGGCCAGGGCTACATCCCGCCGCGCTTCTCCGCGTACCACTGGCAGCCGACCGCCGAGCAGAGCCTGGCGTACGACCCGGCCAAGGCCGCCAAGCTGCTCGACGAGGCGGGCTACGCGCTCAAGGGCGACCAGCGGGTCGGCAAGGACGGCAAGCCGCTCGACCTGCGCATCCTCTGCCATGCGACGGACCCGAACGACAAGGCGATCGGCAAGTACCTCAAGGAGTGGTGGGGCAAGCTCGGCATCGGCCTGAAGGTCGACTGCCTCGACGACGTCTCGGTGCCCTGGTACGCCGGTGAGTACGACCTCGCCTTCGACGGCTGGTCCGTCAACCCGGACCCCGACTTCGTGCTCGGCATCCACACCTGCGCAGCGCTGCCGGCCAAGGCGAAGGACAGCGCCTCCACCGACAACTTCATCTGCGACAAGAAGTACGACGAGCTCTACAAGAAGCAGCTCGCCGAGTACGACCCGGCCAAGCGTGCCGAGATCGTCAACCAGATGCAGTCGTGGCTCTACGACTCCGGGTACATGAGCGTCATCGCATACCCGAACGCGGTCGAGGCGTACCGCACCGACCAGATCAAGTCGATCACGACCATGCCCGAGGCGGCCGGCAACATCTACGGCCAGGACGGTTACTGGAGCTGGTGGTCCGCGGCTCCTGCGTCCGGTGACGGTTCGGACAGCTCCGGCGGGTCGGGCTCGACCGGCGTCGTCATCGGCATCATCGTGGTGGTCGTGGTGCTCGCCGGTGGCGGGCTGTTCATCGCGAAGCGCCGCCGCAACACGGCGGACGACCGCGAGTAATCACTCGGACGGGTCGAGAGAGGGGCCGACCGGGGAGCACCCGCCCCGTCGGCCGGCCCCTCCACGTGCAGCACGAGTAACGAGAGTTCCCCATGACAGCTGACAGCACTCCGGCGCTCGTGCAGATCGCGGACGCGGACACCGACGGCCCGGCTCAGGCCGGCCCGTCGGCCGCCCGCGGTCCACGGGCGCGCAACACCAAGGCATACCTCCAATACGTGGCGGCCAAGATCGCGGGAGCGGCGGTCTCGCTCTTCGCCGTCCTGGTCACCAGCTTCTTCCTCTTCCGGCTCATTCCCAGCGACCCGGTGAAGCAGATGACGGGCGGCCGGCCCGTATCCGCCGAACAACTCCAGTCGCTGAGGCACCAGTTCGGCCTCGACCAGCCGATGTGGCAGCAGTTCACGTCGTATGTGGGAGACGCCCTCACGGGCGACTTCGGCACCTCCTTCCAGTTCCACGCGCCGGTCATCGACAAGATCACCGAGGCGCTTCCGGCGACCCTGCTGCTCACCGGCACCTCGTACGTCCTCTACACCGCGCTCGGCATCTGGCTCGGCACCCGGACCGCCTGGCGCAACGGCTCCGTGAGCGACCGCTTCAACACCGCGTTCGCGCTGACGCTCTACTCGGTGCCGGCGTTCTGGCTGGGCCTGCTCCTGATCATCGTCTTCGCGGTGGGCATCGGCCCGATCCCCGGGATGTTCCCGACGGGCGGTCTGGAGTCGGGCAACGAGACCGGGTTCGCCTACGTCCTCGACGTGGCGCACCATCTGGTCCTGCCGGTGATCACGCTGGTCGCGGTCGGGTACGCGCAGACGCTCCTGGTGATGCGGTCCTCGCTGCTCGACGAGATGGGCAGCGACTATCTGACGACGGCCCGCGCGAAGGGGCTGCAGGACGATGTCGTACGCCGCAAGCACGCCGTGCCGAACGCGATGCTGCCGACCTTCACGCTGATGTTCGTGAACCTCGGGCATGTGGTCGCCGGACAGATCCTGGTCGAGACGGTGTTCTCCTGGCCGGGCCTCGGCGGCCTCTTCTACCAGGGGCTCAGCGTGCCCGATCTCCCACTCGTGCAAGGGCTGTTCTTCGTCTTCGCCACCGCGGTGATCCTGGCGAACACCCTTGCCGATGTGCTCTATCCGCTGCTCGATCCCCGGGTGGGCCGATGACGACCGAATCCATGCCCACGCCCACGAAGGCGGAGACCGCGCAGAATCCGCGCGCCCTGGCCCGCGCGCGCAAGCGCCGGTCCATGGCCCGCTTCTGGCGCGAGTACCGGGACCACCGGAGCGGACTGTGGGGGCTGGCCGCGCTCGTCACGATCGCGTTGGTCGCCCTGTTCGCGCCGCAGCTCGTCGGCGCCGACTCGCAGAGCGTCACCGGCGCCCCCGGCGGCGCGCTGGAGTCGCCGAGCGGTGAATTCCCGCTCGGTACCGACCAGTTCGGCCGCAGCGTGCTGGCGCTGCTGGTGTGGGGCACCCGGGTGTCGTTGACGGTCGGCCTGCTCGCGGCGTTCCTGTGTGTCGCCATCGGTACGGTCGTCGGCATCGTCGCGGGGCACTTCCACGGCTGGTACTCGACGGTTCTGATGCGGGTCACCGACTGGTTCCTGGTGATGCCGACCCTGGTCCTCGCCATCGCGCTCGCCACGGTGATGGACCGCTCGATGTGGACGGTCATCATCGCGATCGGGGTCACGACCTGGCCGACCACGGCCCGGCTGGTGCGGGCCCAGACGCTCGCCGTGGAGTCCCGCCCGTACATCGAGCGCGCCCGCGCGCTGGGCGGCGGCCACGGGCACATCATGGCCCGGCACGTGCTGCCGAACGTGATGCCGCTGGTGCTCGCGCAGACCACGCTGGTGATCTCCAGCGCGATCCTCACCGAGGCCACCCTGGCCTTCCTCGGTCTCAGCGACCCGACCACCACCTCCTGGGGCGGCATGCTCCAGGACGCCCGCGAGGCGGGCGCGGTCAGCGCGGGCGACTGGTGGTACCTGGCACCGCCCGGCATCGCCATCGCCCTGGTGGCCCTGGCGTTCACGCTGTGCGGCCGCGCCATCGAGTCCGTCCTCAATCCCAAGCTGGGGGTGGCCCGTTGAGCACGACGAGCATCCGCAAGGCGCCGCTTCTCGACGTACGGGACCTCACGGTGACGTACGCCGGCGGGGCGCAGGCCGTCCGTGGTGTGAACCTCTCGGTCGACGCGGGGCAGAAGCTCGGCATCGCCGGTGAGTCGGGGTGCGGGAAGTCGACGCTGGCGCTCGCGCTGCTGCGGCTGCTGCCCGCCGGCACGAAGGTCTCCGGCGAGATCCTGCTGAACGGCGAGGACGTCCTCACCATGAAGTGGGGCCAGGTCCGGGCGGTGCGCTGGGCCGGGGCGTCGATCGTCTTCCAGGGCGCGATGCACTCGCTCAACGCGGTGCACCGGATCGGGGAGCAGATCGCCGAACCGATCCTGCTGCACAAGAAGGCGACTCAGGCCGGGGCGGCGAAGAAGGCCGGCGAGCTGCTGGAGCAGGTGGGGCTGCCCGCCGCCCGCGCGTCCGCCTACCCGCACGAGCTCTCCGGCGGGCAGCGGCAGCGCGTGATGATCGCGATGGCGCTCGCCTGCGACCCGGGGCTGATCATCGCGGACGAGCCGACCACGGCTCTCGACGTGATGATCCAGGCCCAGATCCTGCGGCTGATCGAGCAGTTGGTGTCCGAGCAGGACCTCGGCCTGATCATGATCAGCCATGACCTCGCGGTGCTCTCGGACACCTGCGACCGGCTCGCGGTGATGTACGCGGGCCGGGTCGTGGAGGAGGGCCCGGCATCCGAGGTCTACGAGAACGCGCACCATCCGTACGGCAGGGCCCTGTCCGGCGCGTTCCCGCGCATCGGCGACCCGGCCTCCCGGTTCGCGCCCCGCGGGCTGCCCGGCGATCCGCCGGACCCGTCGGCGCTGCCCGGCGGCTGCACCTTCCACCCGCGCTGCCCGGTGGCCCTGGAGTCCTGCACGACCGAGGACCAGGAGCTGCGGGTCGCGGGGCCGGAGCGGCGGGCCGCCTGTGTACTGGTGGAGCCGGGGGCGGTCGCGGTCCCGGCCCTGCCGGGCGCCGAGGAAGCAAGGAGCACACCATGAGCACCACCACTCCCCTGCTCAGCGCCGAGGGGCTGAAGATCACCTTCCCCGGCCGGCGCGGGGCCGCCCCGGCGCGTGCCGTGGACAGTGTCGACCTGGACATCCACCCCGGCGAGATCGTCGCGCTGGTCGGCGAGTCGGGCTGCGGCAAGACGACGCTGGCGCGCTCCCTGCTGGGCCTGGTCCCGCCGACGTCCGGGCAGGTCACCTTCGGCGGCAAGCCGCTCGACTACGCGAGCCGGGCACTGAAGACGTACCGCAAGCGGGTCCAGCTGGTGCTCCAGGACCCCAGCGGTTCGCTCAACCCGAGGCACACGGTGTACGACGCCGTCGCCGAGGGCCTGCGGATCCACGGGTACGCCGGGGACGAGCGGGAGGCGGTCGCCGGGGCGCTGTCGCGGGCCGGGCTGCGGCCGCCGGAACGATTCTTCCTGCGGTATCCGCACGAGCTGTCCGGCGGTCAGCGCCAGCGGGTCGTGATCGCGGGCGCGCTGGTCCTGGAGCCCGAACTGATCGTGGCCGACGAGCCGGTGGCCTCGCTCGACGCCTCGGTGCGCGGCGAGATCCTCGCCCTGCTGCTCCGGCTGCGGGACGAACTGGGCCTGTCCGCGCTGGTGGTCACGCACGACCTCGGCCTGGCGTGGAACATCGCGGACCGGGTCGCGGTGATGTACCTCGGACGGATCGTGGAGACCGGCAAGGTGGAGGAGATCCTGACGGCTCCTCAGCATCCCTACACCCAGGCGCTGTTGTCGGTGCTTCCGGAGTCGGGGGACGAGCCGGTGATCCTGACCGGTGAGCCGCCGGACCCGTCCAGGGTGCCGTCCGGCTGCCGCTTCCATGCCCGCTGCCAGGTGCTCGCCTCGGGCGAGGCGGAACGGGCGGGCGTCGCGGAGGACTGCCGTACGAAGGATCTGCCGGTGCTCGCGGGCGGCGGGCGGACACAGGTGGCGTGCCACTGGGCCCTCGCCGCCGCGAAGGCCGGGACGTAGCGCGGCGGCGGTGCGACGACGCGGGGCCGGGACCGTCGAAACGGTTCCGGCCCCGGTCGGGTACGAGGCGGGGTTCAGCCGCGCTCGTTCGTACGCCTGGAGGTTCGGCCGCGCCCTCGCACGGCGGTGGTGCGGCCCTGCTCGGGTGCGCAGAGGTTCAGCCGCGCTCGTACGCGGAGATCAGCTCGCTGCACCGCTTCACATCGGCGGCCATCGCCACGAGCAGCTCGTCGATCGAGTCGAACTTCAGCATCCCGCGCACGTACGCCAGGAAGTCCACCGCGACATGGAGCCCGTACAGGTCGAGGCCGACGCGGTCGATCGCGTACGCCTCCACCGTCCGCTCCGTGCCGTCGAACTGCGGGTTCGTGCCGACCGAGATCGCGGCGGGCATCGCCTCGCCGTTCACGTCCAGCCAGCCCGCGTAGACGCCGTCGGCGGGGATCGCGGTGTGCGGCAGCGTCTCCACGTTGGCCGTGGGGAAGCCGAGCTCACGGCCGCGCTGCGCGCCGCGGACCACGATGCCCTCGACCCGGTGCGGGCGGCCCAGGATCTCGGCGGCGCCCGCGACATCGCCCTCGGCCACCAGTCGCCGGGTGAGGGTGGAGGAGAACGGCTCGCCGCCGCCCGCCTCGCCGCTCACATACAGGTCGATGACCTCGACGCGGTAGTCGTAGGTCTCACCGAACTCGGTGAGCAGCTGCACGTTCCCGGCCGCCTTGTGGCCGAAGCGGAAGTTCGGCCCCTCGATGACCAGCTGCGCGTGCAGCTTGTCGACGAGCACCTTCACGATGAAGTCGGCCGGCGCCAGCCTGGAGAACTCGGTGGTGAACGGCAGGATGAGCACCGCGTCCACCCCCAGCTCCGCCATCAGCTCGGCGCGCCGGTGGTGCGGGGCGAGCAGCGGCGGGTGGCTGCCGGGGCGTACGACCTCGCTGGGGTGCGGGTCGAAGGTCACCACGACCGACGGCACGCCCAGCTCACGGGCGCGCTCCACGGCCCGCCCGATGATCAGCTGGTGCCCGCGGTGCACCCCGTCATAGGAGCCGATGGTGACGACGCTGCGTCCCCAGTCCTGGGGGATGTCCTCCAAGCCACGCCAGCGCTGCACTCTGACCGCTCCTCGCCCGAACCTGTGTACGTGGGTTTGTCTCTTACGCAGGTCTAAGACTGCCATGCTCACGCCGCGCGGCCTGCATCGGCATCGTCTTCGGGCTTCCCAGCGCCTCCACGGTCCGCCGTGCGCTCGGACCGACGAGCGTCGCCCATTCCTGCGGGGCGTCGGCCAGCCACCCGGTGATCAGGGCGGCGAATCCGGGCAGTTCACGGGCGAGTTCGACCAGTCGGCGGTCGAAGCGGACCGCGCCCTCGGGGGTCCGGACCAGCAGTGTCCCGGTGCGGTGGACCAGGGCGCGGGTACGGGCGGGGGCACGCCCGCCGGAGCCGGCCGCGGCGGCCCGCAGCAACGCGTCGAGCACGGCCGGATCCCGGTGGGCCTCCTGCTCGAAGTCCAGCAGGACCTCCAGCAGCTGCTCCCGCAGCGGCCCGGAGGCGGGACTCCCGGGCGCGGCGAGCACCCCGGCGAGCGCGCCGCGTACCGGCGGCGGCACGGGGCGGTCCCGCAGCAGCCCGGTCACCAGGGGCAGCAGCAGGGCGCGGGCGGCCGGGCCGCGCTCCAGCCTCCGGTCGACGTACGAGGCCGGGTGCACGGCGTCGTCCGGGTGGCTGTCGATGTAGGCGCGCACGAGCCCGGCGGTGTGCAGGGCGAGCGCGGGGGCGTCGATCCCGGCCAGCGCGCACAGCGCCTCGCCCGCCCGGTCGTCCGGCCGGGTGAGCCGCTCCCGGAACGCGGTGAGCACCGGTTCCGGGTGGGAGGGCAGCGCGACGGCGAGCGCGTCGGCGGACGGACCGGACTCCCCCGCGACGAAGGCCCGGAGCGCCTGCGGGAGGTAACGGTCCCTGGTCCGCGGATCCTGTACGAGGAGGGCGAGCGCGGACCCGTGCAGGGCGGCGTCCGCCGGGCGGGCCAGCAGGGCCAGGGCCGATCCGCGCAGCAGCTCGCGATCGGCGTCGAGGGTGGCGTGCGCCGAGGTGATCAGCGCGTACGAGGCGGCGGCGGTGCGGCGGGCGCGCCGGTCCCCGTCGTGGGCCCAGCGGTGGACGGCCCGGCAGAGCGCGGCGGGCTCGTCCTCGGCCAGCGCGGTGAGCAGTTCCTCGGCCCGGGGGTGGGGGGTCGAGACGAGTGCGTCGGTCAGATCGTCGACGGCCAGGTCCCGGCGGGCGTAGAGGAGCGCCTGGGCGGCGGCTCCCACGGTCGGCCGCATCGCGTCCCCGTCCCCGGCGGGAAGCGGGCGCTCGTCGGTGAACCAGCCGCAGAGCAGTGGCTGCACGGTCCTGGGCCGGTCGACGAGCCGTCGCGCGACGGCATCCAGGAACCGCTCGCCGCCGTCGCCGTCGGGGTACGTGCCGCAGGAGCGGTCGCGGTCGCCGCGGGGCTCGCCGCGGGGCGGGCCGTCGGCGGGGACGAGACGCCGGAACAGATCGATCCGGTCCTCCTCGGGCAGCCTGAGCCGCCGCCAGAACCACGGCCCGAACGCGGCGTATGTCCCCGGGCCTCCCGGGGAGCCCGCGGCGGCCCGGCGCACGACCCGGCCGGCCAGGAGCCGCAGCACGCCGAGGTACGGCCGGGCATCGGGCACCCGGAGCAGGGTCTCCGAGAGCAGACGGACCGTCCACCAGCGGGCGTCGTGACGCGGTGCGCCGTTCTCCCCGTCGCGGCCGGGGGCGGTGCACAGGACCACGACGCCGGCCGCCCCCGCCCCCGCCTCCGCCGACAGCCGGTCCAGCGCCTCGATGAGGTCGGCCAGCTGGTGGGACAGGGCGGCGGGGCCCTGTCGGCGGCCCAGGAGCAGCAGGGCCTGGATCACCGGGCCGATGCGATGGCGCGGCACGGGCAGGGTGCGTGCCCCGGTCGCCGCCCGCGCCTGCACCGCCATGTCCGGCAGGTCCGCGCGGCCGGGCTCCGCTCGCGGCCCCGTGGGCACCGCGGCGGTCGCCTCGCGCCCCGTACACGGCCTCCTCGGCTGCGGAACACGGTGCTCGGCGCCCGTCGCCCCCGGCCCTCCACCCGGCCCCTCCTGCGCGTGCCAGCGGTGGACCAGCGCGTGCAGCGCCGCGTCCACGTCCAGGTGGGCGCCCTGCACCCAGTCCCCCAGCTCCTCGTGCGCGAAGCGGTATCCGGCGCCCGCCGGGACGAGCAGGCCCTCGGTGAGGACCGCCGACGCCCAGCCCGTGCGCCAGGGGAAGACCTCCTCGAACGCCGCCCGGCCCAACTCCCCCTGCCCGGGGCCCAGACAGCGCCGCGCCGCCTCGTGGACCTGCCCCGCCACGCGCGCGGCCAGCCTGCGGACCGCGCCGCCCCCCGGCGCCGGGCCGGACGCCGCTGCGATCCGGACCGCGATGCGCAGGCACATCAGGTCCAGGTGGGCGCCGAAGACCTGTTCGGTGTCGGGCTGCCCGGCGACGTCCCCCGGCAGCGCGGCGCGCACCTCCGCGAGCAGGCGCAGGGTGAGCGGGTGCCGGTCGTGGCCGGGGGCGAGCGCTTCGGGCGGGATGGCGTACCGCTCCTTGGCCTGTCCGGCCTGGCCTGCGGTGAGCTCGCCCAGGCGGACCGCGGAGGGCAGCCGTCCGGCCGGCCTGACGGGGCGGTGCAGCGCGCCGGGCGGACAGAGCGCACCGGCCTTCTCCCAGTGCTCGGGCCCACAGGCGATCACGAGCCGCGCCCCGTGCCCCCGCAGCCATTCGACGGTGGCGGCGGTCCACCGGGCCGGCTCGTGGGCCAGCGCGGGAGGCATCTCCTCGGGGCCGTCCAGCAGAACGAGCAGCGGGCTCCCGGACTCCTCGGCCAGCCGGGCCACCCGCTCGGGGGTGGCGCTCGCCATGTCGCCGTCGGCTCCGGCGGCGGTGACGATCCGCCCGGCCCGGCGCAGCGTACGGGCGACGGCGTCGGCGACCGAGGTGTCGTCGGCCAGCAGATCGGCGCCGCGCAGCCAGAGGGTGGGCGCGGGTACCGGGCCGCGCGCCCGGCGGGCGGTGAGTGCGGCCAGTTCGGTGGTGCGGCCGGTGCCCGGCGCTCCGACGAGACCGAGGACCACGGCGGGGCCGTCCGGTGCCGACGCGGCTCGGACCGGGCCCGCGAAGGCGGTGAACTCCGCGATGACGTCCGGTCGTTCGACCGGATCGGGCCAGGCGGCTGGGCCGTCCGCCGAGCCGAGCGAGGTCGCGGTGAGGTGCAGGGCGCCCGCGAGATTCAGATCGCGTCCGTATCCGGGAACGCTCGTCGCGTTGCGCCGCAGCAGGGCGTCGAGCGGGCCGCCGGTGCCCGCTTCCCGGAGCGGCACGGCGAACCCCGCGCCCGCGTGCCCGGCGCGCAGCGCACTGCCCAGCACGGCGATGACCGCGCCGCTCTCCGGATCGAGGACGGGACCGCCCACGGCCGCGCCGCCGAGCCGCAGGGCGTCCCTGCCGTCCGTACCGAGCGCCAGCTCCAGCGCCGCGCCGATCGGGTGGGAGCGGCCGTTCGCGGTGTACGTCACGTCGGCCGTGCCGAGCACCCGGGCCTCGCGCCAGCCGGGCGCGGCGATCGTCACATACGTACCGGCGTCGATCCGGTCCCGCCGGGCGATCGGTACCGGCTCCGCGCCCAGCTCTCCGGGCCCCGCCGTGTGCAGCAGGGCGAGATCCAGCTCGGGCAGCGCGGTGACGTCGTCGGCCTCGACGGTGCGGCTGCGACCGCCCGTTCCGTGCAGGACGAGCCGGGTGGCGCCGTCGACGGCTTCGTGACTGGTGAGTACCGTGCCGCGGTCGTCCGCGACGAATCCGGTCCCCCGCGGCCGGCCGGCCGGATCGCAGATACGTACCAGCGCTGCCCGGTCCCCGCTTCCCATGGTCCGACGTTAGGTCCGATGATCACCGCATGGGCCACTCGGAGTAAAAGCGCCCCCGAATGCACCCCCGTTTCACTCCGAGCGCCTGCCCATTGGGGTGAATTGATGGCGCCCGGTGGACAGACCATGTGGGGGGATCGTGGAGCGGGCGCAGGGACTGCCCCGCCCGCTCCACGATGCGGTCCCGAAGGACCGGTCCGCCCGTCAGGCGAATACGGCGAGGCTCTTGGCCTTGCCCTTCTGCTCCTCGACGAGGACCAGGAACCGCCCGTCGGGCCCGAAGACGCCGACCGGTCCCGGCGGGAAGGCCGGCATGTCCAGCCGTACGCCGTTCAGCAGCAGCTTGGCCCGCTTCTCGTCCACGTCCCAGCGGGGGAACGCCGAGGCGGCGGCCTCGGCCACCGGCATCACGGTCAGCTTCTCCTGGTGCTGGTCGAGCGTCCGCGCCGCGTCGAGGCCGTAGGGACCGACCCGGGTGCGCCGCAGCGCGGTCAGATGCCCGCCGACGCCGAGCCCGGCACCGAGGTCCCGGGCGATCGCACGGATATACGTACCCGAGGAGCAGACCACCGAGACGACCAGGTCGACGACCGGTGTGCCGTCCTCGGCGACCTCCGGGCGGACGTCGTAGACGCGGAAGGACGAGATCGTCACCGGCCGGGCCGGGATCTCGAACTCCTCGCCGCCGCGCACCCGCGCGTAGGACCGCTTGCCGTCGATCTTGATGGCGCTGACCTTGGACGGCACCTGCATGATCGGTCCGGTCAGGGCGGCGACCCCGGAGTCGATGCCGTCCCGGGTCACACCGGACGCGTCGGTGGACGAGGTGATCTCGCCCTCCGCGTCGTCCGTGATGGTGTCCTGGCCGAGCCGGATCGTGCCGAGGTACTCCTTCTCGGTCAGTGCGAGATGGCCCAGCAGCTTGGTGGCCTTCTCGACACCGAGCACGAGAACGCCGGTCGCCATCGGGTCCAGCGTGCCGGCGTGGCCGACCCGGCGGGTCCGGGCGATGCCGCGCATCTTGGCGACGACGTCGTGCGAAGTGAAGCCGGACGGCTTGTCGACGATGACAAGGCCGTCCGGCGTTTTCTGCGATGTCATTCGGAGGCGGCGTCCTCGTCGTTCTCGTCGTCCGCCTTGCGGTACGGGTCGGCACCACCGGCGTACGTGGCGCCCGAGGACGCCTCGCGCACCCGTGCGTCCGAGGCACGCGCCCGGTCGAGGAGGTCCTCGATCGCCTTGGCGTTGCCCGGCAGGGCGTCCGCCACGAAGGCCAGGGTGGGGGTGAACTTCGTCCCCGCCGCCGCTCCGACCGCCGAACGCAGGATGCCCTTGGCGCTCTCCAGACCGGCCGCGGCGCTCGCCCGCTCCTCGTCGTCGCCGTAGACCGTGTAGAAGACCGTGGCCTCCCGCAGGTCACCGGTGACCCGGGTGTCCGTGATAGTCACGTGCGTACCCAGACGCGGGTCCTTGATACCGCGCTGCAGTTTCTCGGCGACCACCTCCTGGATGAGGTCCGCCAGCTTCTTCGCCCGCGCGTTGTCGGCCACTGGTCCGTCTCCTTCTTCGCCTTGCTCAATCGTCTTCGTCGCTGTGTACCCGCCGTCGTACGGACAGCAGCTCCACTTCCGGGCGTGCGGCCACCAGCCGCTCGCACCGGTCCAGAACATCTGTGAGGTGTCCGGTGTCCCCGGAGACCACGGCAAGGCCGATCTCGGCCCTGCGATGGAGATCCTGACCGCCCACCTCCGCCGCGCTCACCGCGTATTTGCGCTGGAGCTCGGCGACGATCGGACGGACGACGGAGCGCTTCTCCTTCAACGACCGTACGTCGCCGAGAAGCAGATCGAAGGACAGTGTCCCCACATACATGTGTGTCCGGATGTCCCGCCGGTTCGGGTTCGCGCCCTGCCAGTGCTTGGCGGGGACACCAGAACCGTACACGGAACGGCCGGGGCCGATCGACGGAAATATGACCCGTCGACCGGCCCCGACTGTTGAAGAGAGATCCGGGGGTCTCCCCCGGAATTCCCCGTGGATCAGCCTCGCGGCTTCTCGCGCATCTCGTACGTCGCGATGACGTCGTCGATCTTGATGTCGTTGAAGTTTCCGAGGTTGATACCGCCCTCGAAGCCTTCGCGGATCTCGGTGACGTCGTCCTTGAAGCGGCGCAGACCGGAGATGTTGAGGTTCTCCGCGATGACCTTGCCATCGCGCAGCAGGCGCGCCTTGGTGTTGCGCTTGACCTCGCCGGAGCGGACCAGCACACCGGCGATGTTGCCCAGCTTGGACGAGCGGAAGATCTCGCGGATCTCCGCCGTACCGAGCTCGACCTCTTCGTACTCCGGCTTGAGCATGCCCTTGAGGGCCGCCTCGATCTCCTCGATGGCCTGGTAGATCACCGAGTAGTAGCGGACGTCGACGCCCTCGCGCTCCGCCATCTGCTGGGCACGCCCGGCAGCGCGGACGTTGAAGCCGATGACGATGGCGTCGGAGCCGGTCGCCAGGTCGATGTCCGACTCGGTGACCGCACCCACACCGCGGTGCAGGACCCGGATGTCGACCTCGTCGCCGACGTCGAGCTGGAGCAGCGAGGACTCGAGAGCCTCCACCGAACCGGACGCGTCGCCCTTGATGATGAGGTTGAGCTCCTGGACCAGACCGGCCTTGAGCGCCTCGTCCAGGTTCTCCAGGGAGAACCGGACACCCTTGCGGGCGAAGTTGGCGTTGCGCTCACGGGCGGCACGCTTCTCGGCGATCTGACGGGCCGTACGGTCCTCGTCGACCACCAGGAAGTTGTCGCCGGCACCCGGGACGTTGGTGAGACCGAGCACGAGGACGGGGGTCGACGGACCCGCTTCCTCGACGTTGTTGCCGTTGTCGTCGAGCATCGCCCGGACACGGCCGTACGCGTCGCCGACCACCATCGTGTCGCCGATGCGCAGCGTGCCGCGCTGGACCAGGACGGTCGAAACGGCACCGCGGCCGCGGTCGAGGTGGGACTCGATCGCAATACCCTGCGCGTCCTGCTCCGGGTTGGCCCGCAGGTCGAGCGAGGCGTCGGCGGTGAGGACGACGGCCTCCAGAAGAGCCTCGATGTTGAGGCCCTGCTTGGCGGAGATGTCGACGAACATCGTGTCGCCGCCGTACTCCTCGGCCACCAGACCGAACTCGGTGAGCTGACCGCGCACCTTGGTCGGGTCGGCGCCCTCGACGTCGATCTTGTTGACCGCGACCACGATCGGCACGTCGGCCGCCTTGGCGTGGTTCAGCGCCTCGATCGTCTGGGGCATCACACCGTCGTTCGCCGCCACCACGAGGATCGCGATGTCGGTGGACTTCGCACCACGGGCACGCATGGCGGTGAACGCCTCGTGACCGGGGGTGTCGATGAAGGTGATCCTGCGGTCCTCACCGTTGACCTCGGAGGAGACCTGGTACGCACCGATGTGCTGCGTGATGCCGCCGGCCTCGCCCGCGACCACGTTCGTCTTGCGGATCGCGTCCAGCAGTCGGGTCTTACCGTGGTCGACGTGACCCATGACGGTCACGACCGGCGGACGCGAGACCAGGGCCTCTTCGCCGCCCTCGTCCTCGCCGAACTCGATGTCGAAGGACTCGAGCAGCTCGCGGTCCTCCTCCTCGGGGCTGACGATCTCGAGGACGTAGTTCATCTCGTCCGCGAGCAGCTTGAGGGTGTCGTCGGAGACGGACTGCGTCGCCGTGACCATCTCGCCGAGGTTCATCATCACGGCGACGAGCGACGCCGGGTTGGCGTTGATCTTCTCCGCGAAGTCGGTGAGGGAGGCACCGCGCGACAGACGGACGGACTGTCCGTTGCCGCGAGGCAGCATGACGCCGCCCACCGACGGGGCCTGCATGGCCTCGTACTCCTGGCGCCTCTGCCGCTTCGACTTGCGACCACGACGCGCGGGACCGCCGGGACGGCCGAACGCACCCTGTGTGCCACCACGGCCACCGGGGCCGCCGGGACGTCCACCGAAGCCGGGACGACCGCCGAAGCCGCCGCCACCGCCGGGACGGCCCGCGCCGCCACCGCCGCCGCCACCGGGACGACCGGCGAAACCGCCACCGCCGCCGCCACCGGGACCGGCCGGACGGCCTGCGAAGCCACCGCCGCCGGGACGGCCTGCGCCGCCACCGCCGGGACGACCGCCGCCACCGGGACCACGGCCACCGCCGGGGCCACCACCGGGACGCGGGCCGGCAGCGGGACGCTGCGGCATCATGCCCGGGTTCGGACGGTTACCACCGGGGGCACCGCCCGGACGGGGAGCCTGCGGACGGGGCATGCCGCCCGGAGTCGGACGGGCACCGCCCTGACCCTGGGGACGCGGAGCGCCACCGGGGCCGCCCTGCGGACGCGGGGCGCCCGGACGGTCCTGGCCGCCACCGGGACGCGGGGCGCCGCCGGGACGGGGCGCCTGCGGACGGGCCATGCCCGTCGAGCCACCGGAGGTGAAGGGGTTGTTGCCCGGACGGGGACCGGCCGGGCGCGCGCCGCCCGGTCGCCCGGGGTGTGCGCCCTGGCCCGCGGGACGTGCGGGGCGGTCGCCGCCACGCTCGCCACCACGGCCGCCGTCGCGCTGGCCACCGTCACGCTGACCGCCGGCCGGGGCCGGACGGGCGGGACGGGGACCGGGGGTGGCACCCGCGGGACGCGGGGCCTGCTGCTGCGGGGCAGCCTGCTGGGCCGGAGCCGGAGCCGAGAACTCGGCGGCGGGCACCGGGGTCACCGGAGCGGGCTTGGGCGCGGGCTTCGGGCCCGGACGCGGGCCGGCAGACGGCGCGGAAGGCGCTGCGGGGGTGCTGCTCACCGGAGCGGCGGGGGCCGGCTTGGGGGCCGGGGCGCCGGGCTTCGGGGCAGCGGGACGTGCCGCAGCGGCCGGGGAGGGCGCTGCGGGCTTTGCGGGCGTCGCCTTGCGGGGCGCGCCAGGCTTTGCAGCGGACTTGCCGGCGTTGCCGCCGGGCCCCTGCAGTGCGTCAGTCAACTTGCGTACAACCGGCGCCTCGATCGTCGAGGACGCCGAACGGACGAATTCACCGAGTTCTTGGAGCTTGGCCATGACGACCTTGCTCTCGACGCCGAACTCCTTGGCGAGTTCGTATACCCGGACCTTAGCCACTTCGCTCCTTTTAGGTCCGGGTTACCGCCGGACCGTCGCTACTTCATGGGCGTACTCATCGCGTACTCATCGAGTGCTCATCGCAATCTCGACCTACTTCCAACTCGCGAGGTACCTGACCGCACGGGGTCCCGTGCCGTTCATTTCCTACGGTGTCACCCGCTCGACCAACCGCTGTACTGCGGCGGGGTCGAACGGCCCCTTGGCCTTGAAGGCCCGGGGGAAGGCCCGGCGGCGAACCGCCAGGTCCAGACAGACGGAGGCGGGGTGTACATAGGCACCCCGGCCGGGCAGCGTACCGCGAGGATCGGGGACGCAGGCGTCCCCGTCCACGACGATGCGCAGCAGATCGCTCTTGGCCGCCCGCTCCCGGCATCCCACACACGTTCGCTCAGGGCAAGCACGGGCCTGCGTCCGGCCAGACACGTCTAAGTCTACCTCCCCGCACCGACCTCACCCCTTTGGGGCAAAAATCGAACGGATGTTGTCGTGATCTCAGCGGCATTCCGCCGGGATGTATTCCCTGCGGGCCGGGTCAGCGGCGCTCGGACCGCTCACGGGCCCGCTCGGCCCGCTCCCGGTCGGCGACGTCGCGCTCGGCGTCGGTCTCGGTGTCCGGACGGATGTCGATGCGCCAGCCGGTGAGACGGGCGGCGAGGCGGGCATTCTGCCCCTCCTTGCCGATCGCCAGCGAGAGCTGGTAGTCCGGCACGGTGACCCGGGCGGACCGGGCGCCGAGGTCGACGACCTCGACCTGGCTCACCCGTGCGGGCGACAGCGCGTTGGCGACCATCTCGGCGGGGTCGTCCGACCAGTCCACGATGTCGATCTTCTCGCCGTGCAGCTCGGCCATGACGTTGCGCACACGGCCGCCCATCGGGCCGATGCAGGCACCCTTGGCGTTCAGCCCGGAGCGGGTCGAACGGACCGCGATCTTGGTGCGGTGGCCGGCCTCGCGGGCGATGGCGCAGATCTCGACGGAACCGTCCGCGATCTCCGGCACCTCCAGCGCGAAGAGCTTCTTCACGAGGTTGGGGTGGGTCCGCGACAGCGTCACGGAGGGGCCGCGCACGCCCTTGGCGACCCGTACGACGTACGTACGCAGCCGCAGGCCGTGGGTGTACTCCTCGCCCGGCACCTGCTCCTGCACCGGCAGGATCGCTTCCAGCTTGCCGATGTCGACCAGGACGTTCTTCGGGTCCTTGCCCTGCTGGACGACGCCGGTGACGACATCGCCCTCGTGGCCCGCGTACTCACCGAACGTCTTGTCGTCCTCGGCGTCGCGCAGCCGCTGCAGGATGACCTGCTTGGCGGTGGTCGCGGCGATCCGGCCGAAACCGGACGGGGTGTCGTCGAACTCCTTGGGCTCCTGGCCCTCTTCGAGGTCGGCCGGGTCCTCCTTCGCCCACACCGTCACATGGCCGCGCTCGTCGAGCTTCACTCGCGCGCGGCGGTGGCTTCCGTCGGTACGGTGGTAGGCGATGAGGAGGGCCGACTCGATCGCCTCGACGAGCACGTCGAAGGGGATCTCCTTGTCCTGTGCCAAGCCCTTCAAGAGCTTCACATCGATGTCCACGGCTACGCCTCCTCTTCCTTCTTGTCCTTGCGGCTGAATTCGATCTCCACGCGCGCCTTGGCGATCTCGTCGAAGGCGACCCGGCGGGACGTGGGCTTGCGGCCCTTGACGCCCGGCACTTCGAGGTCGAGACCCTCTTCGTCCACGGCGAGGATGCGGGCCACCAGCTCGCCGCCCTCGTGCAGATGCAGCTTGGCCAGGCGGCCCGTGGCACGTACGTAGTGGCGGTGCTCCGTCAGCGGACGGTCGGCACCGGGGGAACTGACTTCGAGGACGTACTCGCCGTCGCCCATCGCGTCGGTCTCGTCGAGCTTCTCGGAGATCGCGCGGCTCAGCTCGGCGCAGGCGTCCAGCTCGACGCCCTCCTCGGAGTCCACGATGATCCGCAGCACGCGGCGGCGACCGGCCCGGGACACCTCGATCTCTTCGAGATCCAGCTGTTCGGCGCTGACGAGCGGTTCGAGCAGCCCGCGCAGCCTCTCGCTCTGGGTGGTGCTCATCCGGGTGACTCCTCGGCCGCGTGTGCTGTTGTGGGGATCGTCGCGTGTCAGGTCAAAGGGTATCCGGTCCCGAGGGGTGTTGCCGTCCGCCGGCTCCCCGGCCGCGGGTACGCTCGCCTGCGGTGATCACTTCAGGACAGATCCAGTCAAGTCAGGTACAGGCTCGAAGGAGAACAGGTGCGGCGCACGGGGACGACGCGCAGAGGTGCGTTCACCGCGACGGGAGCGCTCGCCCTGGGGGCGGTGCTGGCCGGCTGCGGTGACGGGCCGGGGCACGGGAAGGACTCCGGCCGGTCCGGGGCGGCGACCGCGGCCGAGCAGGCCTCCGCTGCGCGGGCGGAGAAGAGGATCCGGGCAGCCGCCGCTCGTACCAGCCTGGAACTGCTCGGCGGGTACGAGCAGGTGATCAGGACCCACCCGGCGACCGCCGCGGGGCTCTCGCCGCTGCGGGACGCCGTACGCGCCCATGCCGAGGCGCTGGCGCCGGCCGGCGGGCGGCCGCCCGCCCTCCCGCGGTCGCGCGCGGCCGGTCTCAAGGAGCTGGCCGCGGCGGAGCGCCGTGCCGCGGACGCGCACCTGGCGGCCCTCATGGAGGCCCCGCCGGAGCTGGCCCGGCTGCTGGCGTCGATCGCGGCGGCGGGGGCGGCCCACGTCTATCTGCTGACCGAACTGGCCAAGGAGACCTCGTCATGAGTGCCGGGACACGGAAGGCCGCACAGGCGGCCCTGGCCGCCGAACACGCGGCGGTGTACGGGTACGGGGTGGTCGGCGGCCGGGTCGCCGAGGGCCGCCGGGCCGAGGCCGTGGCGGCGTACCACGCGCACCGGGCCCGGCGCGACGCGCTGACGCGGACCGTGCGCGGACTGGGCGGCGAGCCGGTGGCGGCGCAGGCCGCGTACGCTCTGCCGTTCGCGGTGCCGGACCCGGCCGCGGCGGTGCGGCTGGCGGCCGTGCTGGAGGACCGGGTCGCCGGTGTGTACTCCGATCTCGTACGGGCCGCCGAGGGGCCGCTCAGGCGGGAGGCGGCCGACGCGCTGCGGGAGGCCGCGGTGCGCGCGGTCCGCTGGCGGGGCAGCGGCGTAGCCTTTCCCGGGCTCGTCGAGCGGTCCGCCGACGGCACCGGCGCGAAGGCGGGGACAGCCGCGAACGCCGGGTCCGGTGCGAAGAGCGGGGCCGATGTGACGAACGGGTCCGGCGCGGCGCACTGAAGAAGCTCTGAAAGGGAACAAAGCACGTATGGGTTTCGAACCGCCGCAGCGTCTGGTGCGGGCGCTGGGCGAGTCGTACGGGGATGCGGCCGCCGCCGACTGGCTCGCGCAGCTTCCCGCACTGACCGAGGAAGCGCTGTCCGCCACCGGACGGAAGCCGACCGTGGAGCGGGTTGCCGCCCCGGGGGGCCGCAGCAGTCTGGTCCTGCTGGTGACGGGTTCCGACGGCACCCCGGCCGCCCTGAAGATCGCGCCGCCCGGGGCCGCACCCGAGCTGGAGCGGGCGGCACTGGCCCACTGGAACGGCTGGGGCGCGGTCCAGCTCATCGCCGCCGGCCCCGGCGCACTGCTGCTGGAGCGACTGCACCCCGAGGTGTCGCTGCGCTCGCTGCCGGAGGCGAAGGCGCTGCTCGAAGCCGCGGGGACGGTGCGCCGGCTGTGGGTCGAGCCGCCGGCCGGGCACGGTTTCGAGACGGTCGCCGAACGGACCGGGCACCGGATCGGGCCGATGCGCGCCTGCGCGGCCACCGACCCGGGCCTGGAGCCGCTGGTCTCCGCGGCGCTCGCGGCGCGTGAGGAGCTGGTCGCCCACTCCCCCGAACTTCTGCTGCTGCACGGCAACTTCCGCCAGAGCAAGGTGCTGGCCGGCGAGCGGGCGCCGTGGCTGACGGTCGGCCCCGAGCCGCTGGTCGGCGAGCGCGCCTACGACCTGGCCCGCCTGGTGCGCGACCGCGTCGAGGACCTGATCGCCTCGCCCGGCGGCCCGGTGACGGCCCGCCGTCGGATCAAGAAGCTCGCCGATTCGCTGGACGTGGACCGGGAGCGGCTGCACGGCTGGACGCTGTTCCGCGCGGTGGAGTCGGGGACCCGGGCGCTGACGGCCGGCCGCCGCCAGGAGGGCGAGCTGACACTGGAGTTCGCGAGCTGGCTCTGAGGACCGACAGGCCGCAGGCCCCCGCGCGGTGCGCGGGGGCCTGCGGCTTTCTGCGGTGTCAGGCGGTGAGGCGGGCGATCGCCTCGTCGACGGTGAGCTCCTCGCGCTCACCGGTGCGGCGGTCCTTGAGCTCCAGGACGCCCTCGGCCGAGCGGCGGCCGGCGACCAGGATCTTCGGGACGCCGATGAGCTCGGAGTCGGTGAACTTGACGCCGGGCGAGACGCCCGGACGGTCGTCGACCAGGACGCGCAGGCCCGCGGCGTTCAGCTTCTCGGAGACATCGAGCGCCAGCTCGGTCTGGAGCGCCTTGCCGGCCGCGACGACGTGCACGTCGGCCGGGGCGATCTCGCGGGGCCAGCACAGGCCCTTGTCGTCGGCGGTCTGCTCGGCGAGGGCGGCCACCGCGCGGGAGACGCCGATGCCGTACGAGCCCATCGTGACGCGGACGGGCTTGCCCTGCTGGCCGAGGACGTCGAGGGAGAAGATGTCGGCGTACTTGCGGCCGAGCTGGAAGATGTGCCCGATCTCGATGGCGCGGTCCACCTGGAGGCCGGTGCCGCAGTTGGGGCAGGGGTCGCCGGCCTCGACGACGACGACGTCCAGGTAGTCGGCAACCTCGAAGTCACGGCCCGCGACGACGTTCTTCGCGTGCTTGCCCTCCTTGTTGGCGCCGGTGATCCAGGCGGTGCCGGGGGCGACGCGCGGGTCGGCGATGTAGCGGACCTTCTCCAGGCCCTGCGGGCCGACGTAACCGCGTACCAGGTCGGGACGGCCCTCGAAGTCCTCGGCGGTGACGAGCTCGACGACGGCGGGGGCGAGATGCTCACCGAGCTTGCCGAGGTCGACCTCGCGGTCGCCCGGCACGCCCACGGCCACGATCTCGCCGTCGACCTTGACCAGCAGGTTCTTCAGGGTCGCGGAGGCCGGGACGCCGAGGTGCGCGGCGAGCGTCTCGATGGTCGGGGTGTCGGGGGTGTCCAGCTCCTCGACGGGGCCGTGCGCCGAGCCGTCCGCGGGAGTGGCCTTGAAGGTCACGGCCTCGGTGTTGGCGGCGTAGTCGCAGGCGGGGCAGTCGACGAAGGTGTCCTCACCGGCCGGGGCGGGCGCGAGGAACTCCTCGGACGCCGATCCGCCCATGGCACCGGAGACGGCGGAGACGATGCGGTGGTCGAGGCCGAGCCGCTCGAAGATCCGGATGTAGGCGGCGCGGTGGAGCCGGTACGCCTCGGCGAGACCCTCGTCGGTGGTGTCGAAGGAGTACGAGTCCTTCATCTGGAACTCGCGGCCACGCAGGACGCCGGCCCGGGGACGGGCCTCGTCGCGGTACTTGGTCTGGATCTGGTACAGGATCACGGGCAGGTCCTTGTAGGACGAGCACATGTCCTTGACGACCTGGGTGAAGATCTCCTCGTGGGTGGGGCCGAGGAGGTAGTCGGCACCCTTGCGGTCCTTGAGCCGGAACAGCAGGTCGCCGTACTCGTCGTACCGCCCGCTCGCCTCGTACGCCTCCTTGGGCAGCAGCGCGGGAAGCAGGACCTCCTGGCCGCCGATGGCGTCCATCTCCTCGCGGACGACGCGGGTGATGTTCTCCAGGACCTTCTTGCCGAGCGGCAGCCAGGTCCAGATTCCGGCCGCGGTGCGACGTACGTATCCGGCCCGGACGAGCAGCTTGTGGTTGAGCGTCTCGGCGTCGGCCGGGTCGTCGCGCAGTGTCTTGATCATCAATCGGGACATGCGCTGGACCTGGGCCATGGTGAACTCCTGCTCGGAAAGGGTGATGTGCAGGAGGTTAGCCGGGCGGTACGGGTGGGCGGAAATCCATTGTCCGCGGTGCCGGTGCCGTGACCGGCGATGCGCGGCACCGGGGCACGCGAGCCCGGCATGATCCGAACGAGAGGCCCTAGCCCTTGCGACGCAGCGGGAGGGGGGCTCCCATCACGGCGTACGGCTCGGGAGCGCTGGGAAAGAGCACCTGCCGGGCCAGGTCCTGGTAGCCGAGACTGCGATACAGGCCACGTGCCGGGCTCTCCGTGTCGATGGCGGAGAGGATGGAGCGGGGCTGGTCGACGGCGTCGGTGATGGTGGTGATCAGCGTGCGCCCGATGCCCCGGTTCTGGAACTCCGGCAGGACGTGCAGTTCGGTGATGACGAACGCGTCGTCGAGCCAGTGCACGCTGCCGGTGGCGCGGAGGTAGGGCTCGACGACGGTGGACCACCACTGGCCGCGTTCGTTCGGCATGCCGTAGACGAAGCCGACGAGCCGCTCGTCGGCGGTGGTGGCGCCGAGGGCGCGGGCGCGGGGGTGGTCGAGGTGTCTGAGGACGATATGGCGTCGTACCTCGACCTCTTCGGGACCCAGGCCGAAGGCGACGGCCTGCACGGAGAGCGCCTCGTCCACGCGCGCTGCGAGATCGATCGGCCCGATCCGGACGCTGGGAGTGCGGGGGCCGCCCCCGGAAACTGCTGCCATGCGCCGACCCTACTGGCCGGGGCGGGGTACGGGGTACGGGGCGGTGAAGCCGGTGACCGGCCGGTCAGAACAGCACGCTCATGAACGCGCCGGTCTCCCGGAAGCCGACCCGGGCGTAGGCCCGGCGCGCGGGGGTGTTGTAGTCGTTCACGTAGAGACTGACCACGGGGGCGACATCGGCCAGCGCGTAGCGCAGGACCGCGGCCATGCCGGTTTCGGAGAGTCCGCGGCCGCGGTGTTCGGGGGCGACCCAGACGCCCTGGATCTGGCAGGCCTGCGGGGTCGCGGCGCCGATCTCCGCCTTGAAGAGGACCTTGCCGTCCTCGATCCGGGCGAAGGAGCGGCCGGCTCCGATGAGCTCGGCGACGCGGGCCTGGTAGAGGAGTCCGCCGTCGCCCGCGAGCGGGGAGATGCCGACCTCCTCGGTGAACATCGCCACACAGGCCGGCATCAGGACGTCCATCTCGTCCTTGCGGATCCGGCGGACCAGGGGGTCGGGGGTCACGTCGGCGGACGGGCTCTCGGTGACCATCAGCGGCTGGTTCGCCCGGACTTCGCGGGCGGGTCCCCAGCCGGGTTCGAGCAGCCGCCACAGCTGGGCGGTGGGTTCGGCGGGGCCGACGATCGAGGAGCAGCGGCGGCCGGCCCGGCGGGCCCGGTCGGCGAAGGCCCGGACGGCCTCGGGGGTGGCGCAGATGGGGACGAGGTTGGCGCCCGAGTAGCAGAGCGAGCGGAGTCGGCCGTCGGCGTACCAGCCCCACATCTCGCCGCCGAGGCGCCAGGGGTCGAGACCTGCGATCTGGACCCGGGACGTCACGAAGGCGTTGGCGACGGGCTCGCTCTCCAGGACGGCGAGAGCGGCACCGAGGTCGCTGGGTTCGAGGACCCGGGTGGTGGTCTGCGTCAACACGAGGGGGCCTCACCATACGGTCTGCTGATTTCCGCACTTTAACCGAAGCGGCTCATCCGTGCCGCCCGTGCCTGCGAACAGGCTCCGCGGTGGCCGTGAGGTCGCTCACGGCGGCGCCCCGCCGGTCGGTGTCCGTCCGGCGGGGCGCTGTGGTGCGAGTCGTGGTTCGACCGATGTCGTGGTTCAGCCGACGTCGTGGTTCAGCTGACGGAGATCTCGGGCTCGCCCGAGGCGATGCCGTCCTTCTCCATCTGCTCGGCGATCTTCATGGCCTCTTCGATCAGCGTCTCGACGATCTTCGACTCGGGCACCGTCTTGATGACCTCGCCCTTCACGAAGATCTGCCCCTTGCCATTGCCCGAGGCAACACCCAGATCCGCCTCACGCGCCTCACCCGGACCATTGACGA
>NZ_JBHWIY010000044.1:0-46218 GCF_042731715.1 Streptomyces sp. NPDC059832
GCTTCGTAGCTGGTCAGGCCCTGGTCCATGAGCCGGAAGTATTCCTCCCGCTCACGGACCAGCTTCTTGCGGCCTTGGGCCACCGTCCGCACCTTACGGATCTCGAACTCCATCGCACCCCTTGAGCTGGGGTGTTGCGACGACTCCTAGAACCTAAGCACGGCGACCGGGGCCCTTTGCTGTGCTCGCCACCACGGATCCGTTGCATACCGCACATGTGGTTGTAAACCGATCGCGTCTTCATATGTGGTGATTCGTTGATCAGGCAGGGCGGGGCGGGGCATCGGGCTCCGGCCGTACATCCTGCTACGCGAAGGGCCAAAAACGTGATCAACGAGGTCGCTCGGCTCGTCCCGGCACGACATCCAGCTGCGGCGCCTCCAGCGGCACAGGAACGGCGCCCGCTCGTCGGAGTCATGGCCGCCATGGACGCCATGAACTGGCGGGAGTTCGAGCAACACATCGCCGAACTGCTCCGCCGGGAGCTACACCGCCGACGGACGCCGACTGGTCGTCCAGTGCAAGAACTTCGCCCCGTACCGCTCTGTGTGGAGTGGTGAGATGCAGAAGTTCGTCGGCACCAAGACTCTGAACCGGGCGGACGTTGCTGTGTACGTGGCGACCTGCCCGTTCTCCCGCGAGACACCCGATATCGCGATGCAGGCCGGCGTCACCGCCGTGCACCGCGGCCTCCTGGAGGCCTGGAGCGCGGGCGCGAAGCTGCAGGTGCTCAAGTAGGAGCAGCCGGCCGGAGCGACAGAGGCCCGAAGTCGCAAGGATTGGTTGCGACTTCGGGCCCGGCTCATCGTATCGGCTAGCGCAGCTCCGCCGGCTTCGTACGGTCCTTGTCCACCTTCTCCGTACGCACCAGCTCGCCCCACACGATGTAGCGGTACTTCGACGTGTAGACCGGCGTGCAGGTCGTCAGCGTGATGTAGCGGCCGGGCTTCTCGGCGCCCGATTCCTTCGGCACGGGCTGCAGAACGTCGACGTTGTACTTCGACGTCTCGGGAAGCTCCTTGAAGACCTTGTAGACGTACCAGGTGTCCTTGGTCTCGAAGACGACCGCGTCCCCGGTCCTCACCTTGTCGATGTTGTGGAACTTGGCACCGTGCCCGTCACGGTGGGCGGCCAGGGTGAAGTTGCCCTTCTTGTCCCACGGAAGCGCCGACTTCACCGGGTCCGTGTAGTAGCCCGCGATGCCGTCGTTGAGGTTCTCGGTGTCGGTGCCCTTCTTGACCAGCACCTCGCCGTTCTTCATCGACGGGACGTGCAGGAAGCCGATGCCGTCCTTCGTGTCCAGCGCGCCCGGCCCGTCCGCCCAGCGGTCGCGGACGGTGTGGCCCTGTTTGGTGGCCTCACGATCGGCGAGCACATTCGTCCACCAGAGGGAGTAGACGACGAAGAGCCCCAGCACCAGGCCCGCGGTGATCAGCAGTTCGCCGAAGACACTGATCACGGTCGCGACGGGATGGCGGCCCCTGCGCCGGGGCGGAGGCGCGGATTCGCCGACCCGCTCTTCGTGCTCGGTCCTAGCTGTCACCGCACCCGTCCCTGTCGTGATGATGATTCAGCCCACGAGCGCGTCGGGCTTCCCCTTGCTGCGCGGTCGTTCGTCGACCATCTTGCCCCAGACGATCAAACGGTACGTACTCGTGAATTCCGGCGTACAGGTCGTCAGAGTGATGTACCGGCCCGGCCCGGTGAACCCGGATCCGCGCGGAACCGGATCGATCACCGAGACATTGGACGGCGATGTCTGCGGCAGCGTCCTCGTCGTCCTGTACGTGTAGTACGCGTCCTGTGTCTCGACCACGATCAGGTCGCCGGGGCTCAGCCGGTTGATGTAGCGGAACGGCTCGCCGTGCGTATTGCGGTGACCGGCCAGGGCGAAATTTCCCTGCTTGGCCGACGGCATCGCGGTACGGAGCGCGCCTTCGCCGTAATGACCCACCATGCCCCGGTCGAGGACCTTCTCCTTGCTGATGCCCTCGGCGATCGGAGCGACCACGTCCAGCTTGGGGATGTGGATGATGGCGAATCCCTGCCCCGCTTCGAACACACCGGGATTGCGGTCGCCCTTCGCCCAGTCGTCCTGGATCTTGTGCGTCTCCTTGCCGGCGTACTGGTCGGCGCGCACATTCGTCCACCAGAGCTGATAGGTGACGAACAGCAGCATCAACACGCCGAGCGTGATGAACAGCTCCCCGGTGACCCGGCTGGCCACCACGGCCGGGCTGTCCTTCGCCGCGCGCGCCGCACGCCGTGCCTCGACACGTGACATCGGCTTGTCGGCCTGTGCGGCGGCCGTCGCCGCGGTGTCCGGCCGCTGGTCGGCTCGGCGGCGTCCCCGCCCCTTGGCGGCGCGACGCCGTTCGGCACGGCCTCCGGTGCGCGGTTCCGGGTCGGTGTCTTCGGGGTCCGTTCCGGGTTCGGCGAAGCTCTCCACGTCGCTCGCCGGAATCGGAATCGGATTCGAGTTCGGATCTGAACCCGGCTCCGGCGGGGTGTCACCCCGGAGCCGGGGCAGATTGACCGTCTCGTCGCCGAGCGGGAAGGGAAGAGGCGCGGGCTGCGCCCGGGGCTCCGGAACGGGCACCTGCGCAGGCGCCTGCGCGGGCGCCTGCTGCCCGTACCAGTCCCGTTCGAACCCCTTGGGGTCGTACCACTCCCGCGGAGCTCCCCCGGGGCTCTGCACCCCATGTGGCGCCTGCGCCTGCTCCTGGGCCCGAGACGCTGCCCGTGCCTGCGGGTCCGGGGCCCGGTGCTGTCCTTGTCCCGCTCCCGGTGGCTCGGCCGCCTCCGCCGCCTCAGCCGGGTTCCCCGCCCTGAACCACGGCGAGGCGTGCCGCCCCGGCAGCGGATCGTTCAACGGGTCCGCCAGCCGGTCGACCGCCGCCTCGAACGCGCCTGCGGCCTCGTACGCTCCTTGCTCGTACGGGCCGTCCTCTCCGGCGTCGGGTTCGGGGCGGAGTGCGGTCACGCGACGGCCTTGCCCACCACCGGCGCGAGCCCCGCCGACCTTGCGACGGCTCCGGTGTCACCGCACTGCGCCAGCCAGTTGGCCAGCATCAGATGCCCGTACTCGGTCAGCACCGACTCCGGATGGAACTGCACGCCCTCCACCAGCAGTTCACGGTGGCGCAGCCCCATGATGATGCCGTCGGCGGTCCGCGCCGTCACCTCCAGCTCCGCCGGGACGGTGTCCGGTTCGGCGGCGAGCGAGTGGTAACGGGTCGCGGTGAAGGGGGACGGCAGGCCGGCGAAGACCCCCGCTCCCTCATGGGTCACCGGCGAGGTCTTGCCGTGCAGCAGCTCCGGGGCACGGTCCACCACACCGCCGTACGCCACCGCCATCGACTGCATGCCCAGGCAGACTCCGAAGACCGGCACGCCCGTCGCCGCGCAGTGGCGCACCATCTCGACGCAGACGCCCGCCTGCTCCGGAGTGCCGGGACCGGGCGACAGCAGAACGCCGTCGAAGCCGTCCTGGGCGTGTGCCGTGGTCACCTCGTCGTTGCGCAGCACTTCGCATTCGGCGCCGAGCTGGTAGAGGTACTGGACGAGGTTGAAGACAAAGCTGTCGTAGTTGTCCACGACAAGGATGCGGGCACTCACTGGCCGGCCTCCGTCCCGGTCGAGCCGTCGACCGTCACATCACCGAACGGAAGCAGCGGTTCCGCCCAGGGGAAGACGTACTGGAAGAGCGCGTAGACGACAGCCAGCACCAACACGAGCGAGATGAGCGCACGCACCCATGCGTTGCCCGGCAGATGCCGCCAGATCCAGCCGTACATGCTGTCCCCTCCATTCGGTACGGGACCAGACTAAAGGGCCGGGGCAGAAGCGTGGGTCAGCTGTGGAAAGCTGCCGGCTTGCCTTCGGTCACAGGCTGGGTGGCATCGAGGTGCGCCCAGGCGATCAGCCGGTGGCTGCTGCCCCATTCGGGGTCGCAGGTGGTCAGCGTCAGATAGCGGCCCGGCCCGTCGAAGCCTGACTTCCGGGGGACGGGGTCGATGACCCCGATGTCGCTCGGGACCGTCCGGTAGGGCTTCTTGTCGATGCGGTACGTGAACCACGTCGTCCCGTCCGTCAGCACCACCGCGTCTCCCGGGCGCAGCTTCGGGAAGTCCTTGAACGGATCCCCGTAGGTACGGCGGTGTCCGGCCACCGCGAAATTGCCGCTCGCACCGAGGCGGGCGGTCCCCGCGTAGTGGCCGAGGCCCTTCTGCAAGGTCCTTACCTCGGTGTTCTCCAGGACGGGCCACTCCCAGCCCTTGCCGAAGCGGGGTATGTACAGCATCGCGAACGGCTTGCCGTCCTGGTACGCGGCGGGGGCGGGAGGCTCCTTCGGTGCCTTCGAGGACTTCGATGCCTTCGACGTCGGGGAGGCCTGCGGCGCGGGTGCGGACACCGTCCCCTGTGCCCACCGGCTGCGCAGGGAGTCGATCTGCCCCTCGGCCGCGTCGGCCGCCTTCACTCCGGTCCAGAACAGCACGTACACCACAAAGAGCACGATCAGGGCGCCGATGGTGATGCAGAGTTCGCTGAACGTCCTGACGATCAGTCGCACCGACACCTGGCCGGCCTCCCCACAGCCGCTCGCTACTTCACGGGCTCCGCATAGTGGAGGTCCACTGTGCCCGAGTAGCCGGGAAGAGTCACCGCCTCGTGCTCGTCGACTTTCCAGCCGAGCCCGTACGCCTTCACGTACAGCAGGTAGTTGCTGATCGCCGGGGAATTGTTGAGCGCCTGCTTGAGCTTGCCCGGGTCGCCGACCGCGGTGATCTTGTAGGGCGGGGAGTAGACCCGGCCCTGGAGAATCAGGGTGTTGCCGACGCAGCGCACCGCGCTGGTGGAGATCAGCCGCTGGTCCATGACCTGGATGCCCCGGGCCCCGCCCTGCCAGAGGGCATTGACGACCGCCTGCAGGTCCTGCTGGTGAATGACCAGGTCATTGGGTTGCGGGTCGGGGTAGCCGGGGTTGGCGGTGGCATTGGGCGGGGCGTCATTGAGAGTGACGCTCACCGACCGGCCGGTGAGCTTCGTCGTGCCGCCGGCCCGCTCCAGCTCCTTGAGCCGGGTGTCCTCCGCCTTGGTGCTGCCGTCGTCGCGGCGGACGAGGGCGTCGATGTCCTCGCGCACGGCCGCGTTGGTCTCGTCCAGCTGGGCGTTCTTGTTGCTGCGCTGCTGAATGAGGTCGGAGAGCTTCAGCAGCGAGGAGTCGGTGCGGATATTGGTGCCCTTGGCCGTGTTGGCGCTGGTGACGAAGATCAGTCCGGCGAGGGCGAAGACGGCAGCGGTGAGCACGCGGGCCGGGTGCCGGAAGGTGCGCCGGACCGGGCCTTGGGGGGAGTCGGCAGAATTGCTCAACGTACCCTTATCTCCTTCGGCGCCAGGGAAGCACTACGCTAACGGACGCCCGGGGGAGGCAGTATTCCCCCTCGAGCCCCGCCCCGGCGCCAGCCACAGTTCCCTGCGCGGTCACGCAGCGCATCGACAGGAGAGTTCCTCGTGCCGAAGTCACGTATCCGCAAGAAGGCCGACTTCACGCCTCCTCCGGCGAAGCAGGCAACCAACATAAAGCTGACCAGCCGCAGCTGGGTGGCGCCGGTGATGCTGGCGCTCTTCCTGATCGGTCTGGCCTGGATCGTCGTTTTCTATGTGACCGACGGCGATCTGCCCATCAAGGACCTGGGGAACTGGAACATCGTCGTCGGCTTCGGCTTCATCGCCGGCGGCTTCGGTGTCTCCACGCAGTGGAAGTAGCACCGCAGCAGCAGTAGCACCGCGGCGGAGCAGAACCGCGGCGCTCCTGGTGGCACAGCGGGGCCCCGTCCCGCAAGCCTTGCCCCAAGTTACCCACAGCGTTATCCACAGGCGGGGGAAAAGGTCAGACGATCTGTGGATAACTCCCTGGCGGTTGACGCCGATGTGACTGCAGTCTCCCCTATCGGGGGATGGCACGCCCCTTGTCCTGACTGGAAAAACCCAGCTCAGCGACAAGGGGCACAGTTGTTCCCACAGAATGCACAAGATCCGGCACCCGCTGTGGACAACTACGACTGTGGACAACCGTGGACAACCGACCCGGGTGCCACGTCCGCTCAGGTCAGCGCGGCAGTTCTGGCGACGACGACGAAAATCACGGCCGCCAGGACCAGGGCACACGTGCCGTACTGCACCAGCGCGCGCCGCTCGCGAGGTGCGTGGACCATGCCGATCGCGATCAGCGTGCCCGCGATCAGGCCGCCGACATGTGCCTGCCAGGCGATTCCGCCCCAGGGGTTGAAGGTGATGACCAGGTTCACCGCGAGGAGCGCGAGAACCGGACGCATGTCGTAGTTGAGCCGGCGCAGGAGCACGGCGGTGGCGCCCAGCAGCCCGAAGATCGCCCCGGAGGCTCCGAGCGAACCCTGCACGGGCACGGAGAGCCAGTAGGTGAGGGCACTGCCGGCCAGGCCGGAGATCATGTAGAGCGTGAGGTAGCGGGCACGGCCGAGCGCCGATTCCAGCGGCCCGCCCAGCCACCACAGCCCCAGCATGTTGAACGCGATGTGCCACACCTCCTGGTGCAGGAACATCGACGTCACCAGCCGGTACCACTGGCCCTCCGCGACGCCTTCGAGCGGACCGCCGTAGTGGATCGTGGCGCGGCCGATCAGCATCAGCTCGTCGACCAGCGCGGTGCCCCTCGCCAGCACTGCGATGTACACGGCGACATTGATACCGAGAAGGACCTTGGTGACGAGGCGGGGATCGGCGGTGACGCTGCCGCCCGCGACAGTGCGCGGCTGATTGGCGGCCGGTCCGTGTCCCGTACCCGATCCCCGGCGGACGCAGTCCGGGCACTGGAAGCCCACCGAGGCGGAGATCATGCACTCGGGGCAGATCGGGCGCTCGCAGCGGGTGCAGCGGATGTTCGCTTCGCGACCGGGGTGGCGGTAGCAGCTGAGCGAGCCGCCCGCGGCGGCGGACTGGTCCGTGCCTCCCGGCGGCTGCTGGTCCATCGGTCCCATCACTTCCCGGTCCCTTCGGTCCTCGTCATGGCGGGCACGGCACGCACAACGCCGCCCTGCTCGTCCGCTATGTATCAGTACGGACGGGCAGGGCGGTTGGTTCCCGAACGGGCAATCAGTGTGTGATCAGTCGATGACCACAGGTGATCAACGAGCCCTCAGCTGATCAGCTGGTCCTCAACCGATCAATGGGTCCTCAGGTGATCAGCGGGTCCCGATGACTCAACGGGTCTCGATGACGACCGACTCGATCACGACGTCCTGCACCGGGCGGTCCGTGCGGGCGTTGGTCTGGGTGGCGGCGATGGCGTCCACGACCTTCTTGCTGGCGGAGTCGGTGACCTCGCCGAAGATGGTGTGCTTGCCGGTCAGCCAGGCGGTCGGCGAAACGGTCACGAAGAACTGCGAGCCATTGGTGCCCGGACCGGCGTTGGCCATGGCCAGCAGGTACGGCTTGGTGAAGGCGAGGTCGGGGTGGAACTCGTCCGCGAACTCATACCCCGGGCCACCGGTGCCGTTGCCGAGCGGGTCGCCGCCCTGGATCATGAAGCCGCTGATGACCCGGTGGAAGACGGTGCCGTCGTACAGCTTGTCCGTCGACTTCTTACCGGTCTCGGGGTGCGTCCACTCACGCTCGCCCTTGGCGAGCTCGACGAAGTTCTTGACCGTCTTGGGCGCGTGGTTCGGCAGAAGCCGGATCTCGATGTCGCCCTGGTTGGTCTTCAAGGTGGCGTAAAGCTCCTCGGCCACGATCTGCCTTCCGTAAGTCTTCGGTGATGTTGAGTCCTCAGTGACGTCCACCAAGGTCTCAGTGACATTCACCAAGTCTTCAGTGACGCTCACCGATCCTCGCACGGACCGTGCGCTCCGGCGCCCGGCCGCCACCGGCGAAGGCGTGGCGCTCACCTCCCTGCCCCATTCCGCGCCCCCGTTCCGCGCCTCGCACGCCGTCGCAGTCCGCGCCCGCCCGGATCCCCGCCGGTCCGCTTCCCGTGCCGCTCCCCGCAGGAACAAATGCGGCCAAGTGCGTGACGAAGCGGCGCGGGCTGGAGCGAACCGTGGCATTGTCGTCGGCAAGCTCCCCTTGCACCGCATTGCCCGAAAGCATCACTCATGACCTGAATTACATGAATGACCCGGATGCCCGCCCCGCATGCCATACGGGACTCCGGCAGGCATGATCTCGAAATGGGTGGAAAGGCGGAGTGTCTACCCGCCACCAAGGAGGAGGATCCCGTGACCCGCATCGACAGCGTGCGCGCCGCAACCGACTCGGCGAAGGACAGCGTGCAGCACGCCGCGGAAGTGGTGGCGCCCTACGCCGACACGGCCAAGGACCAGGCCGCACATCTTGCGTACGAGGCCCGCACGCGGCTCGCGCCGAAGGTGTCCAAGGCGGCCCAGCAAGCCCGCGTCCAGTACGACGCGCATCTGGCACCACGTATCGAACTGGCCCTCACCCATGTGCCGCCCAAGGTCGACGAGGTCGGCCGGCGCGCCGCGCACCGCACCCGCCGGGCGGCCCGTACCGCCGCGGACTACACGGTGCCGCGGGTCGAGCACGCGATGGCCGTCGCCCAGCCCATGGCCGAGGAGGCCTCGGCCCGCAGCGCCGCCGCGCTGGCCGCACTGCGCGGGCAGGTCACGGCGGCGGAGATCCGGCAGCTGGCCAGGAAGCACGAGCGGCGGGCGAAGGCCGGGCGGCTGTTCAAGGGGCTCGTCGTGGTCGGCATCGTGGCGGGCGGCGCCTACGCCGCCTGGCGGTGGTGGGACAAGCAGGCCAACCCCGACTGGCTGGTCGAACCGCCCGCTGCCACGGAGGTCTCCGACCGTGCGCCGCTGACCTCGGTCGACGGCAGCGGCCCGGCTCCGCTGGACCCCGAGGTCCGGGCCAAGCAGGCCGACTCGGAGGCCGACGGATCGGACGGCCCCGAGGGTGTGGACGGCACCGGACCGGACGACCGCCGCTGAGCCGGTCCCCGAACGACGAACCCGCGCCGGAAGACATCATGGTCTCCCGGCGCGGGTTCCGTTTTCCCCACCGCCCGGCCGCCCGGCCGCATTCCCTCGCTGCCCCGCCATGCCCTCACGCCGCACACCTCGACAGCACGACAGCACGACAGCACGCAAAACCCCCTCCGACCGCGTTCGTGCCGGTCAGAGGGGGTTGATGTGTGGAGCCTAGGAGATTCGAACTCCTGACATCTGCCTTGCAAAGGCAGCGCTCTACCAACTGAGCTAAGGCCCCGAAAAACGGACAGCCCCAGACGCTTCAGCGTCCTGGCCACCGCCGCAGACCAGAGTACCGGGTACTCCCCGGAATCCTGCAAAAAAGATGGGGGCTCCCGGTCGGCGACCACTCTCCGTAAGATGCTCGACGAGGTTCGCAGCAGCGAAGCCGCAGCGAAGGGGAGACGCCATGGACGCAGCGCAGCAAGAGGCAACGGCAAGGGCCAGAGAGCTTCAGCGCAGTTGGTACGGGGAGCCTCTCGGTGCGCTCTTCCGCCGGCTGATCGATGATCTCGGCCTGAACCAGGCCCGGCTCGCCGCCGTCCTCGGGCTGTCCGCCCCCATGCTCTCCCAGCTGATGAGCGGGCAGCGGGCGAAGATCGGCAACCCCGCGGTCGTCCAGCGCGTCCAGGCGCTCCAGGAGCTGGCCGGACAGGTCGCGGACGGCAGCGTCAGCGCGGGCGAGGCCACCGACCGCATGGAAGAGATCAAGAAGTCCCAGGGCGGCTCCGTCCTCACCGGCACCGGCCAGACCTCGACCACCGGCGGCGCCCCCACCGTCCGGCGCGTGGTCCGCGAGATCCAGTCGCTGCTGCGGTCGGTCGCGGCCGCCGGTGACATCATCGATGCCGCCGACTCCCTCGCCCCGACCCACCCGGAACTGGCAGAGTTCCTCCGGGTGTACGGCGCAGGGCGCACCGCGGACGCGGTGGCGCACTACGAGGGACACCAGGGCTAGCTTTCGCTGGATCGGGCCGGGCACCACCCCCGAAGCCGGCCGTGGGCCGAAACAGGAACGCCGTGGACCGAAATAGGAACTGGGAGCGGACGCAGCACAATGGGTGAGGTCTTCGCCGGTCGGTACGAACTGATCGATCCGATCGGACGTGGTGGGGTCGGCGCCGTCTGGCGGGCCTGGGACCACCGGCGCCGCCGCTATGTGGCGGCCAAGGTCCTCCAGCAGAGCGACGCGCACACGCTGTTGCGCTTCGTCCGCGAGCAGGCGCTGCGGATCGAGCATCCGCATGTGCTCGCGCCCGCCAGTTGGGCGGCGGACGACGACAAGGTCCTGTTCACCATGGATCTGGTGAGCGGCGGTTCGCTGGCGCATGTCATCGGCGACTACGGACCGTTGCCGCCCCGTTTCGTCTGCACGCTCCTCGACCAGTTGCTGTCGGGGCTGTCCACGGTGCATGCGGAGGGTGTGGTGCACCGGGACATCAAGCCGGCCAACATCCTGATGGAGGCGACCGGTACCGGACGACCGCATCTGCGGCTGTCCGACTTCGGCATCTCCATGCGCAAGGGAGAGCCGCGCCTCACCGAGACCAACTACGTGGTGGGAACACCCGGTTATTTCGCGCCCGAGCAAATGATGGGCGCGGAACCCGATTTCCCCGCGGACCTGTTCGCGGTCGGCCTCGTCGCGCTGTATCTGCTCCAGGGCAAGAAGCCCGACGCGCAGGCGATCGTCGAGCACTTCGCCTCGTACGGCACGCCCGCCGCACCGGAGGGGATCCCCGAGCCGTTGTGGCAGGTCCTCGCGGGGTTGCTGCAACCGGATCCGCAGGCCCGGTTCCGTACGGCCACGGGTGCGCGCAAGGCGCTGACGGCCGCGGTCGAGATGCTGCCGGAGCCCGGAGCCGAGGACGAGCCGGTCGAGGTCTTCGACCAGATCGGGCCGCTGCCCCCCGGGTTCGGCCCCTCGGGACCGATCACAGCCCCCGTTCAGAACGCGCAGAACACGCAGAACGCCCAGGACGCCCAGCCGGGACAGCCGGGCCAGCCAGTCCAGCCGGACCAGCCAGCGGCCCGACAGCCCGTGCAGCAGCCGTACACCCAGCCGCCGGTGCCGATGTCGGAGACGGGCAGCTTCCACCTCCCGCCGCCTCCGCAGCAGGCCGCGCCGTCACCCCAGCAGGCTCAGCCGGTCACGCCGCACTCTCCACTCCCGGCGCACACGGCGCACGCGGCGACCCCGTACGCCGCTCCCGCTCCCGGTCCCGCGCCGGATCCCTCACAGGCGCCCACGTCCGCCGTGCAGCACGAACCGGCTCTCACCCGCGCGTACACCGTCGGGCAGCCGCGGACTCCCGCGCCCGGCGCGGAGGTTCCCCCGCACGGCCCGGCGGTCGCTCCGGCGCGCGCCCCACAGAGACGTCCGGGACCGTCCCCGAAGGTGGCGGTCCCGGTGCTGCTGGTGGCGCTGATCTGTTTCGCGGTGGGCATCTGGGCGCTGACCCAGAGCTGAGCCCGGTCGCCCGAGCCCCTGCTGCACGGGGCTCGGGTTCCGGCCCGGCTACCGGGCCTGCGGCGGGCCTCCGTACGACTGCTCGCCGCCGGACGGTCCGGCCGGGGCGGTGCTCGCGCGGCGCCGGGCCAGCAGCGTCCACACCCCGAGCCCGAGCACCAGCACCGAACCCGCGCCGATCCCGGCCGCGCCGACCGTCTTCATCGTGTCGCTCCTGGCCGCCTGCGGGCCGCTCTGGCCGCTCTTCGCCATGTCCTTGTCGTCCTGCGTGACCAAGAAGTCCCCGGCGTCCCCCGTGTACGGCGAATTCCGCGCCTTCCCCTCGACCTTGACCTTGAGGGTCAGCGGAATCGCCTTGTCGCCGTACGACTTCGCAATCGCCGGGCTGAGCGTCACCGACAGGTAGTACCAGCCGGCGAACCGCATCGCGCTGACGCTGCCCGTGGAGTCGTAGCGGTTCTCGTACGCCACCGGGGGCAGCGGATCCAGCGACACGGACGCGGGCTTGCCGGAGTACGACAGCGGCGTCGCGGAGTCGACGTGGCCGTGCGCCGGATTGTCCAGGGACATCGCGAGGGCGTTGCCGATGAATTCGTCCGAGGCGTTGTTGTTGCTCAGGTCCGCGGTGGCGAAGATCTGCTGGCCCCAGTCCACCGGCACCCGGTAGAAGAGGGTCTGCCCCGGCTTGATGCCGCCCTTTTCCTGCCACTCACCGGTCTCCAGACCGGTCGCGTCGTAGTAGCTGGTGCCGCCCGACCGCTTCTGCGGGGCGGTCGTGGGCGGCGTGGGCGAGGCGGACGGCCAGTCCTCCGGCGCTTCGGTCGGCATCGAACCGGCCGACTTCAGCTGCGGCTCCGACTCGTAGCGCAGCTCCAGGTCCCACTCGTCGGGCGCCGAGGTCTCCTTGCTCTCCCGCTCGATCAGGACGTTGTACGTACCGGCCTCCTGGCAGGTGCTGCTGTCCTTCTGCATGATCCGGTAGGCGTACGTGGCGATCGGACGCGGGAACTCCGCCGACTCGAACCGCGCGTCATCCGAACTGCACTGCATGTCCGTGCTGTCGCGGATGCTGACCGTAATGCCGTCCCCGTAGGCGACCTGGCCGCCGCCCCTGGGCACGGCCACCGCCGAGACGTACGCGTTCGTCCTCGCGTCGAGGTTGAGGCGGTAGTAGAGCTTCTCGCCGGGCTTGATCGAGCTCTTGTAGACCGATCCGGGTGTCAGCGCCGACGCCTCGGTGCTGACCTCCGTGCCGACGACCTTCTCCGCCCCGGGGTCGAAGGTGTACGCGGCGGGCTCCCCGGCCGCGAACGCCTGCCCCGGCAGCGCCGCCGCCGCGCACATCGCCGCGACCGCGGCCAGCGCCACCCGGCCCCTGTTGCGCTGCCTCATCACGCGCTTCCCCTCGTCGTCTGTGCGGCCCGCCCGCGACGCCCGCGTACGAACACGAGCCCCGCGATCACCACCACCACGGCGCCCGCCCCGGCAGCGGCCGCAATGCCGGTCCATCCTGCCCCGCCCGTACCGCTGCTGTCTTCGGCCCTGCTCGAATTGCCCTTCTTGTCCGCGTTCTTGGCGGCAGCGGGAGCATGGTGCTCGGGGCCGGCCAGCTCGTTGCCGAGGACCGACACCCGCAGCACCACACCGATCTGCGGGTTCTCCGCGATGTCCGCGGCCCGCGCCCCCAGCGTCACCGAGATGTAGAAGTCGCCCCCGGCGTGCACGGGCCGGACATGGGTGCCGTTCTCGTAGCGATTGGTCCAGGCGACCGGCACACCGCCCATCCGGACCGCCGAAGGGCGGCCGCCGTACAGGGTCGTCGGGGTGAACTCGCCGCCTCCGGTGAGCGGGAACCGGGCGGGTGTGAAGAGCTGCGTCGCTCCGTACGAGTACGTGGATCCGCCGCGCTCCACCGTGGGTTCGTTCGCGAACTCCACGTCGTAGCGCACCTGCTGGCCCCAGCCGGCCGGGACCTTGTACCAGAGGGTCTGCGACGGAAGGATCCGGTCGCGCCACACACCCGGGGCGATCTTCCCGGCATCGTTGAAGCCGGTGCCGCCCCGTACGTCGCGGGGGTCGCCGGAGGGTGGCACGGCGTCCTCGCCGCCCCCGCCGTACTCCGGCTGCGACTGGGCGGGCGTGACGCCCTTCGGCAGCGGCGCCTCCACCCCGTGGACGAGTTCGAGCGGCCAACGCGCCGCGTCGGAGCCCTTCTTGCTCTCCCGCTCGACCACCAGCCAGTACCGGCCCGCCCGGTCGCAGGGACCGGTGCCCCGCGCGGTGGGGATACGGGCGATCGCCGAGGTCAGCGGGGTCGCGCCCTCCTTCTGGGAGAAGTGCGCGGTCTCCGACCCGCAGGAACCGCCGGCGCCGTACGCGATGCCGGTGCGCAGCGCGTCGAAGGTGTCGACGGCCGCCCCGGGCTGCGGCACGGCCGTGGCCGAGAAGTCCGCCGTCGAGGCGGCGTCCAGGTCGACGGCGTAGTACCGCTTCTCACCCGGCCCGATGGTGTCGAGATACTGCCCGGCTCCGAGCACGGGCGCCCCCGCGCTCGTCGCCGTGCCCGCGATCCGCTCGCCCCGGAACCGGTAGCCGTCCGCGGAGAGTTGGGACGCCCGCTGCAACTGCCTGGCCAGCGAATCGGCGTCCGGTGCGTCGTAGTAGCGGCCGTTGCCCGCCGCCGCGACGCATTCGAGCTGCTCGCGGGCCGCGCCCCTCACCTGGAAGCCCACGGTGTCGATCCGCAGCCCGATCTCCTCCTTGCCGAGCTGCTCGGCGACCTCGCAGGGCCGTGGCGTACCGCAGTTGTCCTCGCCGTCGGAGACCAGCAGGATCGTGCGCGTACCGATGGCGCCGCCCGACGGCCGCGGAAGGTCCTCGGCGGCCTTCCGCAGCGACAGGCCGATGAGAGTGTCGCCCCTGGGCCGTACGGCCGCCACGGCGCGCTTCACGGCCGCCCGGTCGAGCCCGCGCACCGGCCTCACCAGCCTGGTGTCCGCGCAGCCCCGGGTGCGGTCGGCGCCGTACACCCGCAGTCCGGTCGGATACCCGTCGGGAAGGCCGTCGACGACGGTCCCGACGGCCGTACGGGCACTCTCCATCCGGGTGTGCCCCGTCCCGTCGTCGTCCGCCATGGAGCCGGACGAGTCGAGGACCATGACCAGGCTGCCGTTCGAGCCGGCTCCGGATGCTCCGGATGCTCCGGGCGCGGTGTCCGCGGGCGCCGCCACGGCCGGCATCGCGCACGCCAGCAGGGCGAGCAGCGCCCCGCCGGTCCATGCCCCCGCGCCTGCGGTACGGCGATGGTGGTCCCGTGCCTTCACCCGTGCCCCCTCGACCAAAACCCGGCTGTTTTGCTCAAGCAACGTATTGATTTGCTCGGGTGAACTCAAGAGCACGGTCGTCACGGTCCCGCAACAGCACGAAGCCCCGGCCGCTCAGCGACCGGGGCTCGCAATCAGGCTGTTCTGTCTCACACACCCGAACCTGCGGGCACGGAGTCAGTCGCCTCCGTCCACAGATCCTGCTCGGCGCGATCCGCCTGGATCTGGCGGTACACGAGGAGCCCGCCGATGGCGGCCAGTGCGACCAGGAGAAGCTTCTTCACCGCGCGACCTCGTCTTTCCTTGACGTAGGGGACTTCTGCCGCCCGACTATACACACCGGCCGATATCAACCGGTGACCTGCCTGCGACCCAACTGGCACCCCGGGAAAAGCGATCGTCCGAGGATCGTTCCGCCCGGCGGATCCGGCCCCGTCCCGCGGCCCGGAACAAGCCCGTCAGGACCGGTTGAACCATACGAGTGGTGTTCATCCGAAGATCGGCGGATCGGTGGCGTCGGTCCATGAAATCGCGAGCCACATCCACATCATCGGAAAGGTAAGCAAACCGGACCACCCGAAAGCGAGGGGCCATGAGCACCTTCAAGCCCAAGAGCATCTGGACCGCCTTCGTCACCGCCTTCTTCGCACTGCTCGCCGCGCTGGGGCTCATGAGCACCCCGGCGGCGGCCACGGAGCAGAGCGCCGCGGAGCCGACCACCACGACCCAGAAGCACATGGGTGCGACCGCGGCAACCGCGACCACCCCGTCGGTGCGATGGACCCTTCCGCGTGACAGGGCGCTGCCACCCACGATGAAGCAGCGCATCCGCGCCGAGGCACACGGCTCCTCACCCGCGACCCGTCAGCTGTCCGTCGACAACACGGCCACCGACACCAGGAACGCCGTCCGCAGCCCCCACGGGGCCCCGGCGGGGGACGCGTCCCTCCTTCCGCCCTGAGAGCCGCTCAACTGACGCACTGAGCCCCCGGACCGGTTCACACCGGACGGGGGCTTCTCCGTGCCCTCCAGCGGCTCTCCCGCCTACTGGAGCCAGCGTTGCGCCGCCTCGACGCTGTCCCCCGCGTTGGTGTTGAACGCGATGGCGGCCCCCGGCGCATGGCGGCGGATCAGATTCACGATCCGCTCGAAGAGCGGGAGCAACTGCTCGGTCTTGCGGATCCCGCCCCCGACGACGACCACGTCCCACGGACGCTCGGCCAGCGACGCGACGATCGCGGGCTCGGCGGACTCGTCGAAGACGACCAGCGTCATGGCCACTTCGATACCGAGCTCGCCGAACCGCCTCACCTCCTCGGCGAGGGTCGCGCGAACGACCTCCGCGTCGACGCCGGGCAGTGCCTGCGGGTCGTAACCGACAACAAGTACGGAAGACATGCGGCCAACCTACTGACGCCGGCCGCACACATCAGCCGCACACATCAGCCGTACATGCCGAAGGCCCCCCACCGTTTCCGGTGAGGGGCCTTCGTACTGGTGGGGCTAACAGGATTTGAACCTGTGGCCTCATCCTTATCAGGGATGCGCTCTAACCAACTGAGCTATAGCCCCGCCGCGCTCTGCGCTGACTTCTGAAGATTAGCGCACGTCGGGGCCAGTCCCAAAATCGATACCCGGCGCCCTACTCGTCCTCGGCCAGCGTGAGCTCGATACCGCCCACGAAACCCGCCGACAAGTTGTAGATGAAGGAGCCCAGCGTCGCCAGCGCGGTCGCCAGAACCACGTCGATCACCGCGATGACCGAGGTGAAGATGAGAACCCTCGGCAGCGACAGGAACGACTGGAGATCGAAGCCGTTGCTGTCGTTCGACCCGGTGGCCTCACTGATCGTGCCGCCCACGGTCTCGAAGACGCCCATCGCGTCCATCACCATCCACAGCACCGCGGAAGCCACCACCGTGCAGATGCCGAGCGCGATGGAGAGCAGGAAGCTGACCTTCATCACCGACCACGGATCGGCCTTGGCCACCCGCAGCCGCGCCTTGCGGGTACGCGGAGTCGTCCGCGCCCCTGTCCTCGGCCGCCGGGCCGCCTGCGCGGCGCCGGCGCCCTGCGTGCCGTGCGGCCGGCCGCCCTGGGTCCCGCCGGCGGGCGAGGGATACGCCTGCGGCGGGTGGTACGGCCCGCTCGCCTGCCCCGGTGCGGGCTCGCGCTCACCGGGCAACGGCCCGGTCGCATAGCCCTCGTACTGGGGCTGAGGCCCCCGGGTGTCCGTCACAGTGCCCCCTTGGGAGTCCGTGGCAGGGCCACGGGCACCGTTCGCTCCTGCTCCGGAAGCGGCCGAACCGGCGCCCGTGGCTCCACTCACGCTCTACTCCTCGTGCTCCCCGGCCGAAGGCGAGGTGCCTTCGACATTGCCCTCGACCGTGCTCTCGGCACCCTCCGCCGTCGCGGCCTCGGCGTCCTCGGACCCCTCGACCTCTTCGGCCTCACGACCGGCTTCGGCGTTACGGGCAATACCGACGACGGCATCGCGCTTGCCCAGATTGATCAGTTGAACGCCCATGGTGTCACGGCCCGTCTCCCTGACTTCATTGACTCGCGTACGAATCACACCACCGCCGAGCGTGATGGCGAGGATCTCATCCGTCTCCTCGACCACCAGCGCACCGACCAGCGAGCCCCGGTCCTCCACGATCTTGGCAGCCTTGATGCCCAGACCGCCACGGCCCTGAACCCGGTACTCGTCGACAGGAGTCCGCTTCGCGTACCCACCGTCGGTGGCAGTGAACACGAACGTACCCGGCCGGACAACATTCATCGAGAGCAGTTCGTCTCCCTCGCGGAAACTCATGCCCTTGACACCAGAGGTGGCACGGCCCATCGGGCGCAGCGCATCGTCCGTCGCGGTGAACCTGATCGACTGGGCCTTCTTGCTGATGAGCAGCAGGTCGTCCTCGGCCGAGACCAGCTCCGCGCCGATCAGCTCGTCGTCCGAGCCGTCCCCCGTCTCCCGGAGGTTGATGGCGATGACACCACCTGAACGCGGGGAGTCGTAGTCCTTCAGCGCGGTCTTCTTCACCAGACCGCCCTTCGTGGCCAGGATCAGATACGGCGCGGCCTCGTAGTCACGGATCGCCAGGATCTGGGCGATCTGCTCGTCCGGCTGGAAGGCCAGCAGATTGGCGACATGCTGACCGCGGGCGTCACGGCCGGCGTCCGGGAGCTCGTACGCCTTCGCCCGGTACACCCGGCCCTTGTTCGTGAAGAACAGCAGCCAGTGGTGCGTCGTCGACACGAAGAAGTGGTCGACGATGTCGTCTTCCTTGAGCTTCGTACCGCGCACGCCCTTGCCGCCGCGCTTCTGCGAACGGTAGTCGTCCGTCTTCGTGCGCTTCACATAGCCGCCGCGGGAGATCGTGACGACGATGTCCTCCTCGGCGATCAGGTCCTCGATGGACATGTCACCGTCGAAGGGCACCAGCTTGGAACGCCGGTCGTCGCCGAACTTGTCGACGATCGCCGCCAGCTCCTCGCTGACGATCTTCCGCTGCCGCTCCGGCGACACCAGGATCGCGTTGTACTCGTTGATCTTCGCCTGGAGCTCGTCGTGCTCGGCCGTGATCTTCTGGTGCTCCAGCGCGGCCAGCCGGCGCAGCTGCATCTCCAGGATCGCGTTCGCCTGGATCTCGTCGATCTCCAGCAGGCCCATCAGGCCCTCGCGCGCCACCTCGACCGTCTGGCTGCGCCGGATGAGCGCGATGACCTCGTCGATCGCGTCCAGCGCCTTGAGCAGGCCACGCAGGATGTGCGCCCGCTCCTCCGCCTTGCGCAGACGGAACTTCGTACGCCGGACGATGACCTCGATCTGGTGCGTCACCCAGTGACGGATGAACGCGTCGATCGAGAGGGTGCGCGGCACACCGTCGACCAGCGCCAGCATGTTGGCGCCGAAGTTGGTCTGCAGATCGGTGTGCTTGTACAGGTTGTTCAGAACGACCTTGGCGACCGCGTCCCGCTTCAGCACGACGACCAGGCGCTGACCCGTACGCGACGAGGTCTCGTCACGGACGTCCGCGATCCCGCCGACCTTGCCGTCCTTCACCAGGTCGGCGATCTTCTGCGCCAGGTTGTCGGGGTTGGTCTGGTACGGAAGCTCCGTGACGACCAGGCACTGCCGGTTCTGGATCTCCTCGACCGCGACGACCGCGCGCATCGTGATCGAGCCACGGCCGGTGCGGTACGCCTCCTCGATGCCCTTGCGGCCCACGACGAGCGCGCCCGTCGGGAAGTCCGGGCCCTTGATCCGCTCGATCAGCGCTTCCAGGAGGTCCTCCTGCGAGGCCTCCGGGTGCTCCAGGTACCACTGCGCACCGGCCGCGACCTCGCGCAGGTTGTGCGGCGGGATGTTGGTCGCCATACCGACCGCGATGCCCGCCGAACCGTTGACCAGCAGGTTCGGGAACCGCGCCGGCAGAACCGTCGGCTCCTGGTTGCGGCCGTCGTAGTTGTCCTGGAAGTCGACGGTCTCCTCGTCGATGTCCCGGACCATCTCCATGGACAGCGGCATCATCTTGCACTCGGTGTACCGCATGGCGGCGGCCGGGTCGTTGCCCGGAGAACCGAAGTTGCCGTTGGAGTCCACCAGCGGCATGCGCATCGACCACGGCTGCGCCAGACGCACCAGTGCGTCGTAGATCGACGAGTCACCGTGCGGGTGGTACGTACCCATGACGTCACCGACGACACGGGCGCACTTGTAGAAGCCCTTCTCGGGCCGGTAACCGCCGTCGTACATCGCGTACAGCACCCGGCGGTGCACGGGCTTGAGACCGTCCCGCACGTCCGGCAGCGCACGCGAGACGATGACGGACATCGCGTAGTCGAGGTAGGAGCGCTGCATCTCCGTCTCGAGCCCGACGGGCTCGACACGCATGCCCACACCGGCGGCGGGCTCCTCTTCGGGTGTCACAGGGGTGTTCTCGTCGGCCATTGCTGGTCAAAGTCCTTTCGAGCGGCGGCTTGCTGGTACGGCCGACTCAGATGTCGAGGAAGCGGACGTCCTTGGCGTTGCGCTGGATGAACGAGCGCCGCGCCTCGACGTCCTCGCCCATCAGCACCGAGAAGAGGTCGTCGGCCTGCGCCGCGTCGTCCAGAGTGACCTGGCCGAGGACCCGGTGGTCGACGTCCATCGTGGTGACGCGCAGCTCCTCGGCGTTCATCTCGCCGAGACCCTTGAAGCGCTGGATCGAGTCTTCCTTGATCCGCTTGCCGTTCTGCTTGCCCAGCTCGACCAGGGCGTCGCGCTCCCGGTCCGAGTACGCGTACTCGAAGTCGTCCCGGCCCCACTTGATCTTGTAGAGCGGCGGGCGGGAGAGATACACGTGCCCGGCCTCGACCAGCGGACGCATGAAGCGGAAGAGGAACGTCAGCAGCAGGGTGTTGATGTGCTGACCGTCGACATCGGCGTCCGCCATCAGGATGATCTTGTGATAGCGGAGCTTCTCGATGTCGAAGTCCTCGTGGACCCCGGTACCGAAGGCCGAGATCAGCGCCTGGACCTCGGTGTTCTGCAGGATCTTGTCGACCCGGGCCTTCTCGACGTTCAGGATCTTGCCGCGGATCGGCAGGATCGCCTGGTACATCGGGTTGCGGCCGGACTTCGCCGAACCACCGGCGGAGTCACCCTCGACGATGAAGATCTCGCACTTCGTCGGGTCGTTGGACTGGCAGTCGGACAGCTTGCCCGGCAGCGAGGCGCTCTCCAGGAGCCCCTTACGACGGGTCAGGTCACGCGCCTTGCGGGCCGCGACACGGGCCGTGGCCGCCGCGATGCCCTTGCGGATGATGTCGGCCGCCTCGTTCGGATTGCGGTCGAACCAGTCCGTGAGCTGCTCGTGGACGACCTTCTGGACGAAGGTCTTCGCCTCCGTGTTGCCCAGCTTGGTCTTCGTCTGGCCCTCGAACTGCGGCTCGCCCAGCTTCACCGAGATGATCGCCGTCAGACCCTCGCGGATGTCGTCACCCGTGAGGTTGTCGTCCTTCTCGCGCAGCAGCTTCTTCTCGCGCGCGTACTTGTTGACCAGCGTGGTCAGCGCGGCGCGGAAGCCTTCCTCGTGCGTACCGCCCTCATGCGTGTGGATCGTGTTCGCGAAGGAGTAGACCCCCTCGCTGTACTGCGTGTTCCACTGCATCGCGATCTCGGCCGAGAGGAGACGCTCCTTGTCCTCGGCCTCGATGTCGATCACCGACTGGTGAATGACATCGCCCTTGCGGGAGTTGAGGTACTTCACGAAGTCGACGATGCCGCCCTCGTAGTGGTACGTGACCGTACGGGCCTGCTCCGCCTCGGCGGCCTCGGCCACCTCGGCGACCTCCGCACCCAGCGTCGCCTTCGCCGACTCGCGCTCGTCGGTGAGCTTGATCGTCAGGCCCTTGTTGAGGAACGCCATCTCCTGGAAACGGCGCGACAGGGTCTCGAAGGAGTACTCGGTCGTCTCGAAGATGTCCCCGTCGGCCCAGAAGGTGACGGACGTCCCCGACTCGTCGGTGGCCTCGTTACGGGCCAGCGGGGCGGTGGGGACACCGAGCTTGTACTCCTGCGTCCAGCGGTAACCGTCCCGCCTGACCTCGACCGCGACCCGCGACGACAGCGCGTTCACCACGGAGACACCGACACCGTGCAGACCGCCGGAGACGGCATAACCGCCACCGCCGAACTTACCGCCGGCATGCAGCACCGTCAGCACGACCTCGACCGCGGGCTTCTTCTCCGACGGCACGATGTCGACCGGGATACCGCGGCCGTTGTCGATCACGCGGACCCCGCCGTCGGCGAGGACCGTGACGTCGATCGTGTCCGCGTGCCCGGCCATCGCCTCGTCGACCGAGTTGTCCACGACCTCTTGCACGAGGTGGTGGAGGCCGCGCTCACCGGTCGAACCGATGTACATGCCAGGTCGCTTGCGGACCGCGTCCAAGCCCTCGAGGACGGTGATCGCGCTGGCGTCGTACGAGGCGGTGACCTCGCCGGTGCCCACGGCCTCGCCCGCGGCGACAGCCTCGGCGCTCTCACCGGGTGTGGACGGAATGTTCTCGTTGGGGTTGCCGGAATCGGCCACGAAGCGCCCTTTCTGGCACAGCACAGGCCGTTCTCCGGGCAAACGGGAGCGGCTGCGTCGTTCGGCTTGTATCGACGACTCCCGCAAGGATGCGGGATTGTTCACCAGTCTACCGGTAGCGCTGACATGAATGGGGGTTTGCCGGTACCTGAGTACGCATGTGCCGCCCTGAATGAGCGGCTGACGACTCCCCATATTCAGGAAGGGCCCTCAGGAGGCTCACGCGGGCCTTGAGCGCTTCGGCCTGTCAAGCTCCCGCTACCGTGAGGGACGCCCCATTCTCACCGCATGGTTTCAACCACCACATACCCGTACAACACGGACCCGACGGGCAGTGCCCCGCACGGACAGCCCAACACCGCGGCAGAGCCGCATCCGAACCGGGAACGGGGCCCGCACAGGGCCCGGAAGAGACAGAAGAGCAGCGCGACAACGGCCCTGCAACAGCTCCGAAACAGAGAAAAGCCCAGGTCAGCCGTAGGTATCGCCCGGACCGGTGCTCCCCGGCGCCCGCAGCGGACCGAACCTGCGCTGCGGACCGCTGGGCCCCAGCACCTTGATCAACCGCACCGTGCCCTGCCCCAGATCCGCGTTCAGCCGGGCCACCAGCTGAGGCGCCAGCAACCGCAGCTGCGTCGCCCACGCCGTCGAGTCGCACTGCACCGTCAGCACCCGCTCGTCCGGATCCTCGTCGTACCGCAGCGGCACACAATGATTGGCCAGATCTTCACCGACGATCTGCGGCCAGCGCCCCATCACCCCGCCCACCGCCGCGGGCGTCTCCCAGCCGCGCTCGGTGATCAGACGGTTGATCGCGGAGCCCAGCGGCAACGGATCACGCCCATCGGCCCGCGCGCCCGAACGCAGCCCGCCACCCCGCCTGGCCTGCTTCTTCTGCTGCGCGGCAGCACCACGCGCGCGCGCCTGCTCCTTGGCCGCGCGCAACGCCACCCGCGCCAGATCGACGCCCGAGGGCTCTGGAGCCTTCCCCCCGCCGGAACGCTCCCGCGACGGCTCCCCGAGCCCCTCGCCACGGCCGCTCACAGCCGCTCCACCTCACCCGCGGACACCGCGTACCGCGTCCCCGCCAGCACACCCGGAACATCGTCGTCCACCGCAGCCGTCACCAGCACCTGCTCACCCGGAGCCACCAGCTCCGCCAGCCGCTCACGGCGCCGCGCGTCCAGTTCCGCGAAGACGTCGTCCAGCACCAGCACCGGCTCATTGCCCTCGCTGCGCAGCAGATCGTACGAAGCCAGCCGCAGCGCCAACGCGTACGACCACGACTCACCATGGCTCGCGTACCCCTTGGCCGGCATCCCCCGCAGCCCCAGCAGCAGATCGTCACGGTGCGGACCGACCAGAGTCACCCCCCGCTCGATCTCCTGCTTGCGGACATCCACCAGGGCGGCGATCAGCTGCTCGTACAGCTCCTCACGGGTACGGGCGGACTCCACACCCGCCCCGACCGAGCTGCGGTACTCCAACGCCACCGGGCCACCGCCCGGCGCGACATCCCCGTACGCCTTGTCCGCCAGCGGCTGCAAGGTCGCGATCAGATCCAGCCGCTGCGCCAGCAGCTCCGCACCCACCCGGCCCAGATGCTGGTCCCACACGTCGAGCGTGGACAGATCCATCGACCTGCCGCCGTGCCGCCGCGCCATCGCCGCCGACTTCAGCAGCGTGTTGCGCTGCTTCAGCACCCGCTCGTAGTCCGAACGCACACCCGCCATCCGCGGCGAACGAGCCGTGATCAACTCGTCGAGGAAGCGCCGACGCTCCCCGGGATCGCCCTTGACCAGCGCCAGATCCTCCGGCGCGAACAGCACCGTACGTACTATCCCCAGCACGTCACGCGGCCTGACCTGCGACGATCTATTGATACGGGCCCGGTTGGCCTTGCCGGGATTGAGCTCCAGCTCGATCAGCTGCGAACGCTCTCCCTGCGTCACGGCGGCACGGACGACAGCCCGGTCCGCGCCCATCCGAACCAGCGGCGCATCGGAGGAGACCCGGTGGCTGCCGAGCGTCGCGAGATAGCCGACCGCCTCCACCAGATTCGTCTTGCCCTGGCCGTTGGCCCCCACGAAAGCGGTGACGCCCGGGTCGAGAGGTACCTCGACCCGGGCGTACGAGCGGAAGTCGGCCAGCGAGAGATGCGTGACATGCATGGGTGTACGCCGACCTTCCCGGCTTCCTGCTCCGTGCTTCGTGGGGCGGACCGGACGTATGGGTCCGGCCCGCCTCCCGTTGCGGTTACTTCTTGTTCTCGACCGCGTGGCCACCGAACTGGTTGCGCAGCGCGGCGATCATCTTCATCTGCGGGGAGTCGTCCTGGCGCGAGGCGAAACGCGCGAAGAGCGACGCGGTGATCGCGGGCAGCGGCACCGCGTTGTCGATCGCGGCCTCCACCGTCCACCGGCCCTCACCGGAGTCGGCGGCGTAGCCGCGGAGCTTGTCGAGGTGCTCGTCGTCGTCCAGCGCGTTGACCGCCAGGTCGAGCAGCCAGGAACGGATGACCGTGCCCTCCTGCCAGGAGCGGAAGACCTCGCGCACATCGGTGACGGAGTCGACCTTCTCCAGGAGCTCCCAGCCCTCGGCGTAGGCCTGCATCATGGCGTACTCGATGCCGTTGTGGACCATCTTCGCGAAGTGGCCGGCGCCGACCTTGCCCGCGTGCACCGAACCGAAGTCGCCCTCGGGCTTCAGCGCGTCGAAGACCGGCTGGACCTTCGCCACGTTCTCGGCGTCGCCGCCGTACATCAGCGCGTAGCCGTTCTCCAGGCCCCAGACGCCGCCGGAGACTCCGCAGTCCACGAAGCCGATGCCCTTGATGCCCAGCTCGACCGCGTGCTTCTCGTCATCGGTCCAGCGGGAGTTCCCGCCGTCCACGACGATGTCGCCGGGCGAGAGGAGACCGGCGAGCTCGTCGATCGTGGCCTGGGTCGGGGCGCCGGCCGGAACCATCACCCAGATGACCCGGGGACCCTTCAGCTTGCCCACAAGCTCTTCGAGGCTGTGGACATCGGAGACGTCCGGATTGCGGTCGTAACCGATGACGGTGTGGCCTGCGCGGCGGATGCGCTCGCGCATGTTGCCGCCCATCTTGCCGAGGCCGACGAGACCGAGCTCCATCAGAGATTCCTTAAGCGTTGTGCCGATTCGTACCCAAGGACGAGCCTACGCCCGGCCGGGGACGGACCGACGGGCATGCTCGGAGCCGAGCGTGCCCGTCGGGATCCGCCATGACAGGACCTGCGACCGGACCGATCACCGGACCTGCGACCGGGTCAGCCGGAGAGGCGGACCGGCATGATCAGGTACTTGTACGCGTCGTCGGCCTCGGCATCCACGGCCGGGCGGCCGCTGAGCAGCGCGGGTTTGGTGGACGTCGTGAACGAGAGCTGGGCGACCGGGGAGTCGATCGCGCTCAGCCCGTCCAGCAGGAAGGTCGGGTTGAAGGCGATCGAGATGTCGTCGCCCTCCAGTACCGCGTCGACCCGCTCCACAGCCTGTGCGTCGTCGCTGGAACCCGCCTCCAGGATCAGCACGCCCTGCTCGAAGCTGAGCCGCACCGGGGTGTTCCGCTCGGCGACGAGAGCCACACGCTTGACGGCCTCGACGAACGGCGCCGTCTCGATGACCGCGACCGAGTTGAACTCCGTGGGGAAGAGCGTGCGGTACTTCGGCAGATCACCTTCGAGCAGCCGCGTGGTCGTCCGCCGGCCCGCGCCCTCGAAACCGATCAGCCCTTCACCGGCACCCGAGCCGGACAGCGCCAGGGTCACCGTGTCACCGCTGGTCAGGGCCTTGGCGGTGTCCAGCAGCGTCTTGGCGGGCACCAGGGCGACGGCCGAGGCGTCCGGGTTCTCCGGCTTCCAGAGGAACTCGCGGACCGCGAAGCGGTAGCGGTCGGTCGAGGCCAGGGTGACGGTGTCGCCCTCGATCTCGATCCGCACACCGGTCAGCACCGGCAGCGTGTCGTCACGGCCTGCGGCGATGGCGACCTGGGCGGCGGCCGAGGCGAAGACCTCGCCGGGGACCGTGCCCGTCGCGGTCGGCATCTCGGGAAGCGCCGGGTACTCCTCCACAGGAAGGGTGTGGAGGGTGAATCGCGAGGAGCCGCAGACCACGGTCGCCCGCACACCGTCTGTGGAAATCTCCACCGGGCGGTTGGGAAGGGCGCGGCAGATGTCGGCGAGCAGCCGGCCGGAGACCAGCACCGTGCCGTCCTCCTCGACCTCGGCGTCCACCGAGACCCGGGCCGAGACCTCGTAGTCGAAGCTGGAGAAGCTGAGGGCCCCGTCCTCAGCCTTCAGCAGAAGGCCCGCAAGAACGGGCGCCGGCGGACGGGCCGGGAGGCTACGGGCCACCCAGGCCACAGCCTCCGCGAGTACATCGCGCTCCACCCGGATCTTCACCGGAACCGCCTCCTGCTGTTGCTCGCTCGCCCTGCTGGCCTTCGTCGTCTGATCGGGTCTCCCGCCGACGAGGCAGGAAGGACGCCGGGGACCAGTCTGACGTACGGCACCGACACTCGGTGCTGCTCGGGGTCAAGTCGCGACAAGAGCTTCGGAGCGCTCCGGCCCCGAGTTGTGCACAGGCCCCACTTCGAAGCGGATTCCGGGCTAACTCTATGTGGCAGTAGTAGTAGGGCCTGTGGAAACCGTGGATAACGTCGTTTCCGCAGGTCAAGTCCGGTTTTTTGTCCACCGACCCTGTGGGTGGCACCGGTGGACAACACGGCGCTTCTGTGGACACAGGAAAGTTCTGCACACCCGATGCACAGGACAGGGGGGTTTCTCCCCAGGGCTGTCCCCAGCTTTACCCAGGTTCCCCACAGCCCAACCGACCCTCTTGGTGTGACGCCTTTCACTCGGCGCGGTGAAAGGCGGTGCCGCGTTGCCGAACAGTGGACAGGGGTGTGGAGAAGCAGCAGGAAGCTGGGGACAACACGGCTCGACCTGTGGGCCGCCAGTGGACAACATCATCCGCCTCCTGTGGACGAATATTTTGTCCACAGGCTGTGGATCATTGTTGACCACAAATCCCCAGGCCCTTGACCTGGCCTGATGGAGTATCGGCAGTCGGCCCTGTGGAAGCAATATGGACAACTTCCGGATCCCCAGGCTGTGGAAGGGGAAAACTCACCAGATCTGTGGAGAACGGACGGCTGGCGGCAGGTATTCGAACACCGTGGTGGCGTCGGAGCGTTGGCCGTGGGGTCCGGGGCGGGCGATGGGAGGTCCCCAGGCGGCGTTCGGACGGCATCCGGACCGTCTCCAGGGGCCTTTGAGCGGCCTCCGCGGCGCCTCCGGACGGTCTCCGAGTGCCTTCCGGCGACTTCCGGGCGGTTCCGGCGCGGTCTCCGGGCGGCTTCCAGGACGGCTTCCGGCGGCTATCAGGACGGCCTCCGGGCGGTTTCCAGGCAACGAAAAGGGCGCCCGAGGAACCCTGTGAGGGCTCTTCGGGCGCCCTTGAGGCGCGTACGGGAGCAGCTGTCGAGGTGCGTGGCGACCCGGGTGCCGACCGGCGTCGGCGCCGGTCGGCGGTCCGTCAGCCGTTCTTGATGCGGTTGGTGAGCTCGGTGACCTGGTTGTAGATGGAGCGCCGTTCCGCCATCAGTGCGCGGATCTTCCGGTCGGCGTGCATCACCGTCGTATGGTCGCGGCCGCCGAACTGCGCACCGATCTTGGGCAGTGAGAGATCGGTGAGCTCCCGGCAGAGGTACATGGCGATCTGGCGGGCCGTCACCAGCACGCGGCTGCGCGAGGTTCCGCAGAGATCGTCCACCGTGAGGCCGAAGTAGTCCGCGGTCGAGGCCATGATGGCCGTCGCCGTGATCTCCGGAGCCGAGTCCTCGCCACCCGGGATCAGGTCCTTCAGCACGTGCTCGGTCAGCCCGAGGTCCACCGGCTGACGGTTGAGACTGGCGAAGGCCGTGACCCGGATCAGCGCCCCCTCCAGTTCCCTGATGTTCCGGGAGATACGGGAGGCGATGAACTCCAGCACCTCCGGCGGGGCATTGAGCTGCTCCTGCACCGCCTTCTTGCGGAGGATCGCGATCCGCGTCTCCAGCTCCGGCGGCTGCACGTCGGTGGTCAGACCCCACTCGAAACGGTTCCGCAACCGGTCCTCCAGGGTCACCAGCTGCTTGGGCGGCCGGTCGGAGGACAGCACGATCTGCTTGTTGGCGTTGTGGAGCGTATTGAAGGTGTGGAAGAACTCCTCCTGCGTCGACTCCTTGCTCGCCAGGAACTGGATGTCGTCGACGAGCAGGATGTCCACATCCCGATAGCGCTTGCGGAAGGTGTCGCCCTTGCCGTCGCGGATCGAGTTGATGAACTCGTTGGTGAACTCCTCGGAGCTCACGTACCGCACCCGGGTGCCCGGGTAGAGGCTGCGGGCGTAGTGACCGATCGCATGCAGCAGGTGGGTCTTGCCGAGCCCGGACTCCCCGTAGATGAAGAGCGGGTTGTACGCCTTGGCGGGGGCTTCGGCGACCGCGACCGCCGCGGCGTGCGCGAACCGGTTGGACGCGCCGATGACGAAGGTGTCGAAGAGGTACTTCGGATTCAGCCGGGCCGCCGGTTCGCCGGGGCCGGGCGTGGGAGCGGGCTGCGAGCCCATCGGTCCGGAGGCGCCGCCGGGCCGTCCGGTGCCGGCGCCGCCCTGCCGGTGCTGCGGCTGGGGCTCCTGCATGTCGTGGTGGTCGGGGCGCTGCTGCTCGTAACCCTGGCGCTCGGGCGGCTGCGGACGGTAGTCGTGCTGCGGCTGCTGGGGGCGGCCGCCGGCGTACGGCTCGCGCCACTGGTCCGCGGGAGCCTCGCGGTCCTGGAATCCGCCGAGCCGGGGCTGCTGCCAGGAGAGGTCCTCCTGGGTGCGCGGCCACGCGCCGGGGTCGGGACGCTGCTGCTGGTAGTCGGGGTAGGCCGGCCGGGCGGTCGGCATGCCGTCGTCGGAGGGCCGGTGCCCGTATCCGTCGTACGCGTCGTTGTGCTGCCGCTCGTCGTGCTGAGGTCCCTGGTAGCGGTGCTGCTGGGGCTGCTGGGACTGGTGCATCGGAGGCGCGGGCGGGCTCGGAGGCTCGCCCGCGGAGTCGTCGACGGTGATCGCGATGCGGATCGGGCGGCCGCATTCGCGGCTCAGCGTCTCGCTGATGAGCGGCGCGAGCCGTCCTTCGAGGACGCGCTTGCCCCATTCATTGGGGACGGCGAGCAGCGCGGTGTCCGCGACCAGGGCGAGCGGCTGGCAGCGCTCGATCCACTGTTTGTCCTTCGGCTCGATGCCCTGTTGGCCCTCCCCGAGGAGATGCTCCAGTACTCGTGGCCACACTGCGGCAAGATCGGCAGGTACGTCAGCCACAAGGCACGCTCTCTCGCTGGTCCCACGAATGTGTGGTTCTCGGGACGGGATGGGTGGGGACCGGCAGGCAGGAAGAAAAGACCGGAACTCAGCCACGGTAGTCAGGGCGACCCGCGAGGTTCAAGTTGTTGTCCACAGCCTGTGCACAGTGGGGGGTGTTGCGGAGCCGGTTTGACCGGATGGCGTAGCCGCGCGTACCGTGACCAGGTCGAGTTGTCGATGGCTGCTGCCGCCTGCCTCCGATGGGCAAAGATCACGATCTGTGATTGTGAAGCGGTGCACTAGAGCGTTTACGCGAGTCTCTCGTGGGCGCACGGTGACAGCCAGGCGATGTCCCGCCAACACACGAGTCATTTCTGGAGCCCCCTAGTGAGCAAGCGCACCTTCCAGCCGAACAACCGTCGTCGCGCGAAGACCCACGGCTTCCGGCTGCGTATGCGCACCCGTGCCGGCCGCGCGATTCTCGCGTCCCGCCGTGGCAAGGGTCGCGCCAACCTGTCCGCCTGATCGCTTACAGGTCATGACGTGCTGCCTACCGAGAATCGGCTGAGGCGGCGCGAGGACTTCGCGACCGCAGTACGTCGAGGACGCCGGGCCGGCCGCCCGCTACTCGTCGTTCATCTACGCAGCGGTGCAACGGACCCGCACGTGACTGGGGAGAATGCTCCCCCGCCGCGTGCGGGTTTCGTTGTCAGCAAAGCCGTGGGTGGAGCGGTTGTACGCACAGCGGTGAAGCGGAAGCTTCGCCACCTGGTCCGAGAACGGCTTGCCCTGCTGCCCCCCGGTAGCCTGGTTGTCGTACGAGCGTTGCCCGGAGCGGGCGACGCCGACCATGAACAGCTGGCCCGAGACCTGGACGCCGCTCTGCAGCGGCTGCTGGGAGGGGGCGCGCGATGAAGTACCCGCTGCTGGCTCTTATCAAGCTGTATCAGTGGACGATCAGCCCACTACTCGGGCCTGTCTGCCGTTACTACCCGTCGTGTTCCCACTATGGATATACGGCGATCGACCGGCACGGAGCGATCAAGGGAACCGCGCTGACGGCCTGGCGCATCCTGCGGTGCAATCCGTGGTCACCCGGTGGCGTGGACCATGTTCCACCACGCAAACGTCCGCGTTGGCATGAACTCCTGCGTAATGCCATGCGCGGTGGCAAGGGCGGGGACTCCGCCGCTGATGCGTCTGTCCGGGGATCGGCTTCCGAAGCCCCGAGTCAGGCCGCAGAGACTTCGCCCAATGCTCAAGGAGCCTGATTAGTGGACACGATTGCCAGTCTGTTCAGCTTTATCACCTGGCCCGTCTCATGGGTCATCGTCCAGTTCCACAAGTTGTACGGGGCGATCTTCGGCGACGACACGGGCTGGGCCTGGGGCCTGTCCATCGTGTCCCTGGTGGTGCTGATCCGGATCTGCCTGATCCCGCTTTTCGTGAAGCAGATCAAGTCGACCCGCAACATGCAGGTGCTCCAGCCGAAGATGAAGGCGATCCAGGAGCGCTACAAGAGCGACAAGCAGCGTCAGTCCGAAGAGATGATGAAGCTGTACAAGGAGACGGGTACCAACCCGCTCTCCTCGTGCCTTCCCATCCTGGCGCAGTCACCGTTCTTCTTCGCCCTGTATCACGTGCTGTCGGCCATCGCCTCGAACAAGAAGATCGGTGTCATCGACCAGTCGCTGCTCGACAGCGCCCGTCAGGCACACATCTTCGGTGCTCCGCTCGCCGCCAAGTTCATGAACAGCTCGTCGGAGGTCAGCGCTCTCGGCGCCTCTCTGACCGATGTCCGGGTCGTCACCGCGGTCATGATCGTGATGATGTCGGCGTCCCAGTTCTTCACCCAGCGCCAGCTGATGACGAAGAACGTCGACCTGACGGTCAAGACGCCGTACATGCAGCAGCAGAAGATGCTGATGTACATCTTCCCGCTGATCTTCGCCGGCATGGGCATCAACTTCCCCGTCGGTGTCCTCGTCTACTGGCTGACCACCAACGTCTGGACCATGGGTCAGCAGATGTACGTGATCAACCAGAACCCGACCCCGGGCAGCAAGGCGCAGGACCAGTACCTGGGACGTCTGCTGAAGAGCGTCACCGCTCATGGTGAGGTTCGCGGCAGGACCAGGCGCAACACCGTCAAGCGGATCGTGGCCAAGGGCCCGGACCGCAATGACATCGAGCGGAAGTTCGTCACCGGGCTGGCCAAGCTGGGCCTCGTCGCCCAGGAGGACGGCACGGTGACCAAGGGCGAGACCGCTGTCTCCGAGGCCGAGGGCGGTGCCGCGCAGCGGCGTCAGCAGCCCAAGCGCCAGACCAAGTCCCAGCGTCAGACCGGTGCCACGCAGGCAGGGGCCAAGGACGCCGATTCGACCGAGTCGGGTTCCAAGACCTCCCTGCAGAAGCGGGACGCATCGCAGGACGAGAAGTCCAAGCCGGCGGGCAAGCCCGCGTCCGGCTCCTCACGCCAAGCCAAGTCCGGACAGCGCAAGGGTCCGCAGCGGCCCAAGCACCCGTCCAAGAAGTAAGAAGGAGTCCATCCGTGACGGAAGGCACCACCTCCACGGCCGCTGAGGGCAGCGACACCTTGACCCGCCTTGAGCAGGAGGGCGAGATCGCAGCGGACTACCTCGAGGGTCTGCTCGACATCGCCGACCTGGACGGCGACATCGACATGGATGTCGAGGCGGACCGGGCCGCGGTCTCGATCATCAGCGACTCGGCACGTGATCTGCAGAAGCTCGTGGGCCGCGACGGTGAGGTGCTGGAGGCGCTCCAGGAGCTGACGCGGCTCGCTGTTCACCGGGAGACCGGAGACCGCAGCCGACTGATGCTGGACATCGCGGGCTTCCGGGCCAAGAAGCGGGCGGAGCTCGCCGAGCTGGGTGCCAAGGCCGCGGATGAGGTCAAGAGCACCGGTGAGCCGGTGAAGCTGGACCCGATGACGCCGTTCGAGCGCAAGGTTGTTCACGACGCGGTCGCGGCCGCCGGTCTGCGCAGCGAGTCCGAGGGCGAGGAGCCGGAGCGCTTCGTCGTCGTCCTCCCGGCCTGACCGGACCCTAGTTCTGTCGGCCCCGTCTGTTCGCAGGCGGGGCCGATCTTTGTCAGCCTGATAGTCAGCCACCCACAGTGCGGTAGTGCGGTATGGAAGGACGGTCCCCGTGACGGCGGAAGTAGAGCTTCCCCAGGCGCCCCAAGGAGCGCGGGCGGTTTTCGGCGAGTTCTTCCCGGAGGCCGTCCGGTACGCGGAGCTGCTGGCGGATGCCGGGGTGAAGCGGGGGCTGATCGGCCCGCGTGAGGTCCCGCGGCTGTGGGAGCGCCATCTGCTGAACTGTGCGGTGCTCTCCGAGGTCGTGCCCGAGGGAGTCACGGTCTGCGATGTGGGGTCGGGTGCGGGTCTTCCCGGTATTCCGCTGGCGCTGGTGCGCCCGGATCTCAAGATCACCTTGCTGGAGCCACTGCTCCGACGCACCAATTTCCTTCAGGAAGTCGTGGAGCTGCTGGGTCTGGACCATGTGACGGTCGTGCGTGGCCGGGCCGAGGAGGTTCTGGGCTCGCTTCAGCCGGTGCATGTGGTGACGGCTCGTGCTGTGGCGCCGCTGGACCGGCTGGCCGGTTGGGGCGTTCCGCTGCTGCGTCCGTACGGAGAGATGCTGGCGCTCAAGGGGGACACCGCCGAGGAGGAGATCGTCGGGGCTCGTGCGGCGCTGAGCAAGCTCGGTGTGGTGGAGACCGAGGTGCTGCATGTCGGGGAGGGCGTTGTCGATCCGATGTCCACAGTGGTGCGTGTGGTGGTCGGTGAGAGTCCGGGCGGTGTGAGGTTCGCCGCAAAGAGGGCCAAGGCCGCCAGGACGAGTCGTACGAGGCGCCGTCGCTGACGTCTCCGGTTGCGCCGCGGGGTCGAGTGCTACGTGCGGTTCATGCCGTCTGCCGGTTGTGCTTCCGGTATGTAGCCGTACGTCCCCATGCGGAGTGTCGTGCCCCTGTAGCTAGGCTGCAGGGGCATCGTGTTTCACGTGAAACGTCGCTCTCTGCTGCATGGAATCATCAGCCGCGGTCGCGTGGCTGCCGCGCCGCGGCATCGCAGGCCCGTTAGGGCTACGGAGTTGTCCACAGAAGTGGATTCATCCACAGAAGAGCGGGCCTCGCTGGTTCACGGCCCCGAAAGCATGGCAGGCTCTGTTCATTGCGAGCCTGAAGTCGAGGAGAGTGAATCCTTGCGGTCCGACGCCAACATCGCGGGACCGATGACCGATCCGGTCCCCGGTCCCCGAACCGAATCGGCGGGGGAGGGTGTTTCACGTGAAACACCGCCGCCGATGGACGACACACCTATCGGTCGCGCGGCCCAGCTGGCGGTTGAGGCCATCGGCCGCGCCGGCGAGGGCCTGCCCCGTCCTGACCGGACACGGGTCATGGTGGTGGCCAATCAGAAGGGCGGTGTGGGCAAGACGACCACGACGGTCAATCTTGCTGCCTCGCTCGCGCTTCACGGCGCACGTGTTCTGGTGGTCGACCTCGACCCGCAGGGGAACGCCTCTACGGCTCTGGGTATCGATCACCATGCCGAAGTCCCCTCCATCTATGACGTCCTGGTGGAGAGCAGGCCGCTCTCCGAGGTGGTTCAGCCCGTACCGGACGTCGAAGGTCTCTTCTGCGCCCCCGCCACCATCGATCTCGCCGGTGCGGAGATCGAGCTGGTGTCGCTGGTGGCGCGGGAGAGTCGACTGCAGCGAGCGATCCAGGCGTATGAGCAGCCGTTGGACTACATCCTCATCGACTGCCCGCCTTCACTCGGCCTGCTGACGGTCAATGCGCTGGTCGCCGGCGCCGAGGTGCTGATCCCTATCCAGTGCGAGTACTACGCGCTGGAAGGGCTGGGGCAGCTGCTGCGCAATGTGGACCTGGTGCGGGGGCATCTCAACCCCGATCTTCATGTGTCGACGATCCTGCTCACCATGTACGACGGCAGGACCAGGCTCGCTTCGCAGGTTGCGGAGGAGGTGCGCAGCCACTTCGGCAAGGAGGTGCTGCGGACGAGCATTCCGCGATCGGTGCGGATTTCGGAGGCGCCCAGTTATGGGCAGACCGTGCTGACCTACGATCCGGGTTCCAGCGGGTCGCTGTCGTACCTCGAAGCGGCGCGTGAGATCGCCCTGCGGGGTGTCGGGATCCACTACGAGTCCCAGCACGCCCGGACGGGCAGCGGGAACAGCCAGCAGAGCATTTCGGAGGGGATTCAGTGAGTGAGCGTCGAAGAGGGTTGGGGCGTGGGCTGGGTGCCCTGATCCCCGCCGCTCCGCAGGAGAAGCAGGTGCCGTCCTCAGGGGTGGGATCGACCTCTGTCGGGGCGGGTCCTGTGATGACGGCGGAGCGGGGGGTGGCTGCGGCAAAGGTGGCCGCGCTCGGGGGTGCTCCAGTGGTGCCGGAGCCGAGTGCACCGGTTTCGGAGTCCGGAGCGGCCGCCGAATCGGTGGGACCTGCCGGGGCGTACTTTGCCGAGGTTCTTCTCGGCTCCATCACGCCGAATCCCCGCCAGCCCCGTGAGGTGTTCGACGAGGACGCACTCGCGGAGTTGGTGACCTCCATCAAGGAGGTGGGCCTTCTCCAGCCTGTTGTCGTGCGGAAGGTGGGGCCGGAGCGCTATGAGCTCATCATGGGCGAGCGGCGCTGGAGGGCCTGCCGGGAGGCGGGTCTGGAGCGGATCCCGGCTATCGTCCGGGCCACGGATGACGAGAAGCTTCTCCTGGACGCACTCCTGGAGAACCTTCACCGGGCTCAGCTGAACCCGTTGGAGGAGGCAGCCGCGTACGACCAGCTGCTCAAGGACTTCAAGTGCACGCATGACCAGCTGGCCGACCGGATCGGGCGTTCTCGGCCGCAGGTGTCGAACACGCTGCGACTGCTGAGGCTGTCAGCTCCGGTGCAGCGGAGGGTGGCGGCCGGGGTGCTGTCCGCCGGTCATGCGCGGGCGCTGCTGTCCGTGGACGACTCGGAGGAGCAGGACAGGCTGGCTCATCGCATCGTGGCCGAGGGGCTTTCGGTGCGTGCGGTCGAGGAGATCGTGACCCTCATGGGTTCCAGCCCCACGAGCCCCGCCAAGTCCAAGGGGCCGCGGGCCGGTGGTCGGGTGTCGCCCGCACTGTCGGACCTCGCCACCCGGCTCTCGGACCGCTTCGAGACCAGGGTGAAGGTCGACCTCGGTCAGAAGAAGGGGAAGATCGTCGTCGAGTTCGCGTCGATGGAGGATCTGGACCGCATTCTCGGCAGCCTGGCACCGGGCGAGGGGCGCGTGCTGGATCGGGCCCCCTCCGAGGATTCCGCAGAGGACGACGAGGGCTGACCCTGCTGACGGGGTTGTGGGGCGGGCTGTATTCCGGGGGTTACCGGAACACAGCCCGCCCTTTGCTTTCTCTCGGTGTCGGCTTCATCCCTGGGTGGATACGATGCGTTCTGGTATGGCACATCCGGCTTGGGCCACCTCGGTAGGGAGGGCCATGCGATCAGTGAGCCGCAGCCGACTGATGACAGTGGGGCTGGGCCTGGGGGCTGTCGGAGGGTTCGTCGGCAGCCTGCTCCTCGAACGGAGTGCACTGACTGTCGCACGCGATGAGGCGGGCGAAGGAAGCGAGGAACAGCCTTCATGGGGCGTCGGCTCGTACCGCTCACACTGGACAACCTTTCCGATCTCCCCGGACGCTGCCGCTCGTGTGTCTTCTGGGAGCTTGATCCGGTCAGCGGGGAAGCTGCGGTAAAGGCGGGAACACCCGAGCTGGAGAAGGAGGCCTGGATCTCGGCCGTTCTCCTGGAGTGGGGGTCGTGCGGCCGCGTTGTCTATGTCGATGATGTGCCGGTGGGCTTCGTTCTCTATGCGCCGCCGGCCTATGTCCCGCGTTCGACCGCGTTTCCCACCAGCCCTGTCTCCCCCGATGCCGTGCAGTTGATGACTGCCTGGATCGTGCCGGGCTACCAGGGGCAGGGACTGGGCCGGGTCATGGTGCAGGCCGTTGCCAAGGACCTGCTGCGCCGGGGGTTCAAGGCGATCGAGGCTTTCGGCGATGCTCGGTGGAAGGAGCCTGCCTGTGTGCTTCCCGCGGATCATCTGCTGGCAGTCGGCTTCAAGACCGTACGGCCGCATCCCGTCCATCCGAGGCTGAGGCTGGAACTGCGTACGACGCTGTCCTGGAAGGAAGACGTCGAGCTGGCACTGGACCGGTTGCTCGGTGCAGTGCAGAAGGAGCCGGCGTTGAGGCCGCTGTGATTCGAGAGCCCATGACAACGTGAAACGGGTCCATCCCCCGAGGGATGGACCCGTTTCACGTGAAACAGCGAGTTGCGGTCCTACTCGCCGAGGAAGCCTTCGAGGTCACGGAGGATCGCGGCCTTCGGCTTGGCGCCGACGATGGTCTTCGCGACCTCGCCGCCCTGGTAGACGTTCAGGGTCGGGATGGACATGACGCCATACTTGGCGGCCGTGGCCGGGTTCTCGTCGATGTTGAGCTTGACGATCTCGATCTGGTCGCCGTGCTCGGCGGCGATGGCCTCCAGGGAGGGGGCGATCTGACGGCACGGGCCGCACCAGGCTGCCCAGAAGTCCACCAGCACAGGCTTGTCGCTCTTCAGGACGACCTCGTCGAAGGAGTCGTCGGTCACGTTCTTCAGGGCGCCGGCCACGGCGGCCTCCTTAACTTCTTGGGGTGTGTGGGGTGAGAGTCGTGAGTCAGGCGGTGACCGCAGCGGCCTTCTCGTCGTCGGCGAGCGCGGCGAGGAAGCGCTCGGCGTCGAGTGCGGCCGAGCAGCCGGTGCCGGCAGCGGTAATGGCCTGCCGGTAGGTGTGGTCGACGACGTCACCGGCGCCGAAGACACCGGTCAGGTTGGTACGCGTGGAGGGAGCAGCGACCTTGAGGTAGCCCTCGTCGTCGAGGTCGAGCTGGCCCTTGAAGAGCTCGGTGCGCGGGTCGTGGCCCACCGCGATGAACAGGCCGGTCACCGCGAGCTCCGACGTCTCGCCGGTCTTGGTGTTCCGAAGGGTCAGGCCGGACAGCTTCTGTTCGCCGTGCACTCCGGCAACCTCGCTGTCCCAGGCGAACTTGATCTTCGGGTCTGCGAAGGCGCGCTCCTGCATCGCCTTGGAGGCGCGCAGCGTGTCGCGACGGTGGACGATGGTGACCGACTTGGCGAAGCGGGAGAGGAAGGTCGCCTCCTCCATCGCGGTGTCGCCGCCGCCGACCACAGCGATGTCCTGGTCCTTGAAGAAGAAGCCGTCACAGGTGGCGCACCAGGAGACGCCGCGTCCGGAGAGGGCGTCCTCGTTGGGCAGGCCGAGCTTGCGGTGCTGGGAGCCGGTCGTCACGATGACGGCCTTGGCACGGTGCACCGTGCCGGCCGTGTCGGTGACGGTCTTGATGTCTCCGGTGAGGTCCACGGAGACGACATCGTCGGGGACGAGCTCGGCACCGAAGCGTTCGGCCTGGGCGCGCATGTTGTCCATGAGCTCCGGGCCCATGATCCCGTCCTGGAAGCCCGGGAAGTTCTCCACGTCGGTGGTGTTCATCAGCGCACCACCGGCGGTGACGGCGCCCTCGAACACCAGCGGCTTCAGCGAGGCGCGTGCGGTGTAAAGGGCGGCCGTGTAGCCTGCGGGGCCGGAGCCGATGATGATCACATTACGGACGTCGCTCACGGGTTTCTTCCTCGTCTCTGCAGACTGCCTACTGTCCACGCCTACTGGGGTCGGTTCAACGACTCTCACCCCACCCAACGGATCCTACGGGGGATGCATTCCCCGCTGTGCCGGGGCGGCGTCCGACGCGATTCTCAGGGGCGTGCGTAGGTGCGGGTCAGCAGGAGTTCCCCCTTGCCCGCGGGCTTCTCATGGACGCAGGACGCGTCGATGACGTACGCCTGTACGCGGGTCGCGTCGGATGGGTGCGGCAGCACGACGAGGAAGGCATCCGTGCCTTCGTAGGTGCCTTCTTCCACCGCGAGGGCTGCGGCGTTGCGCCCGGTGCCCTGCTCCACACAGGGCGGGACGGGCACGGTGGGTGCGCGCAATGGTGTCTGGGGCGACCCCGACCCGGCCGAGGTGCTTTTGGGCGTCGATTGCGACTCGGCGGAAGGCGCCTGCTTCTCAGCCCCCACACCATCCGCCGACCTGGACGGCTTCGTGCTGGTACTGAGAAGGAGCGATTGCACCTGGTCTTCGAGTGTGGGCTCCGAGAAGTCTCCTCTGCCGTTGCCCTCGGAGCTGGACCCGCGGTCTGCCGCTTTGAGGCTCGCGGAATCCTGGGACGGCTGGACGCTCTGCAGCAGGAAGACGCTCACGCCGACCACGGCCGCACCCAGAGCGGTCCCGAGTACGGCTGTGCGGCGGCGGCGCCGGACCGGTCGACGGCCGGGGCCGGTGGTCGACCGAGGACGCCCTGCGGGACGGTCCGAGGGGCTGGGCTCTGTATTCGGCTTCTGTGCTGTCGGCGCTTCTGTTTCACGTGAAACATGCGCGGAGCCCTGTGAAACAGGCGCCGATTCATGTGGGGCCGTGGTGCCGGTAGCCGCTTCGGCGGCGAGTGCGGCATCGATGCGGTCCACGACGTCGTCCGGCATGTGCTGTGGCATGGGTACGGTGCCGAGCAGCTCGCGGATCTCCGTGAGGGAGGCATGGACCTCACCGCAGAGTTCGCAGCCATCCATGTGGCCGCGCACCTCTGCCGCACGTGACGGTGGGAGCAGCCCCTCCGCCAGGTCGGAGATCTCCGTGACGTCCGGGTGCTGGGCCGTGTCGGTCGTTGATGTCATGTGCGCCCACCTCCGCCCTTCACTGCAGCGGGATCGCTTGTGCCCGCATCTCTCGGCCCCGATGCCGGTGGGACGGATGTACGCGGCGTCCGGTTCCTTTTCGTGGCCGTCCCGTCGGCTTCTGCGACCTCGCTGCGGAGGTGGGTGAGCAGCGGAGCCAGCCGGGCCCGCCCTCGCGCACAGCGGCTTTTCACGGTGCCTGTCGGTACGTCGAGGATGCGTGCCGCCTCGGCCACGGGGTAACCCTGCATGTCCACGAGGACGAGCGCGGCCCGTTGCTCGGCGGGGAGAGTGACGAGTGCGGCCAGAAGCTCGCGGTGCAGGTCCTGGCGCTCCGCCGGTGCCTCCGCGGATTCGTGCGGTTCGAGGAGTTGCTCGAACCGTTCGGTGTCGTCGACCGGCGCGGTCCTGCGGGTGGCCGCCTTGCGGACCCGGTCGAGGCAGGCGTTGACGGTGATGCGGTGCAGCCAGGTGGTGACGGCGGACTGGCCGCGGAAGGTGTGGGCGGCCCGGAAGGCGGAGACAAGGGCGTCCTGGACGGCGTCCGCGGCTTCCTCGCGGTCACCCAGGGTCCGTATCGCGACGGCCCACAGCCGGTCGCGGTGGCGCCGTACCAGCTCGCCGAAGGCGTCCGGTTCGCCGGCCACATGGCGAGCGAGGAGGTCTGAGTCGCTGAGTGGTTCCGACGGCTCGGCGGCCACCTCCCCCTCCCTCCCTTTCGCTGCGTCAAGGTGCGTCTGTCTATCACGATTCGAGCGTGCGGGGGCAGGGGGCGAAAGCGGCACTGTCCGATGCGGGAACGAGAGCTTCAGGCACGGAAGCGCGGGAGGCCGGTGGGGGCGCCCCCACCGGCCTCTCCGTCACTTGAGTACGGAGATCTCCGAGATGCCGCCCCGGTAGCCACCTGTTCCGTCCGACGGCAGTTCGGTGAGATGGATCAGGACGTAGCGGGTCCGTACCGGCTTGGAGAAGGTCTCCTTCAGATCGCTTCCCACCGTTCCGAGCTCTGTGAGGCGCTGTGGGAAGTCCGAGAGGGACGACGGGGCGGAGGCGCTCGGATCGGCCGCCAGTACCTCGGCCTTCTGTCCGCTGCGGTACATCTTGGCCGTGATGCCCGCGACGTCCTTGACGCTGCCCAGGTCGACGACTATGCCACTGCCGTCCCTGCGGTTGGGGTAGTTGCCGAAGTTCGCGTAGCCCCGATAGCGCGGGGTGACCCAGGCCGTGCTCGCATCGCCATCGACGGAGTTCGGCACCTCGTTCTGCTTGATCCCCGAACCGCTGGGCATGAACTCCGTCGCACCGGCGATGCGCAGCGGCTCGGTCGGCTGCCGAGGCTTGTTGTCGCTGTCCTCCGGGTCGGTCTGTGTGCTGTCCCCGGGGTCGGAGCCCTTGTTGCGGTCGAGGAGCGCCTCGGCGAGCTGCCAGCTGCCGAGGCCCAGCGCGGCAATGAGCAGCGCAGACACGGCCCACTTGAGGGCCTTGCCGGTGCGGCTCTGGAGCGGTGCCAGGGGCACGGCGATCGTGGGCGGCGCGGCGATGGGACCGGTCGGCGGACGCCCGTACGAACCCTGCTGGTAGGTCGTGCGCTGGTACTCGGGAGGCGCTGTGAAGGCGGGCTCCGGGGGACGGATGCGGGGCATCGCGGCAACGGCCTTGGCCAGCTCGTCCGGCGTGGTGCACGGTTGCTCCTGCCGGGAGGCAGTGGCGCCGTCGTTGGCGAGCGCGCGCATGGCGAGCTCGGAAAGGCCGCGGTGGACGCCGGCCCGCACCTGGTCGGGAGCGATCAGCCCCACTCCCTTGGGCAGCCCGGCCAGGCCGTACGCGTCGTTCTCGTAAGGCCAGCGCTGGGTCAGCGCGGCGTAGAGCAGGGCGCCGATCGCCTCGGTGTCCGCTCGCTGGGGACTGTCGGCGGTGATGCCCCGCAGGGCGGCGTTCACCGCGAGGCCGCGGATCCGGTACTGCCCCGTCGAGCTCCGCAGCACTGCCCCCGGGGTGAGCCTCAGATGTGCGAGGCCTTCCCGGTGTGCTGCGGCCATGGCCTGGGAGACCTGGCTGACGAGCTGGTACGCGTCGTGCGCGTCCATCGGCCCCGAGGCCAGCAGGGAGGTGAGCTCGGTGGCGTCGGGGAGCCATTCGTGGACGACGTAGACGAGGTCGTCCTCCTCCACCGCGTCGAGCACCTGCACGAAGCGTGGGTCGCCGAGCAGTGCGGAGGACCGGGCTGCGGCCAGCACGGAGCGGGCACGCGGGTGGTCGGCCGGGAGCAGGTGGACGCCCACCGCGCGGCGAAGTTTCTCGTCGACGGCGCGCCAGCTGCTGAAGCCGTCCAGACGGGTGACGCATTCCTCGAGCCGGTAGCGTCCGGCAAGTTTGTGCCCGCTGTGCAGATCGGGGCTCGGCAGGGTGGCCTCGGAACCGATGTGTTCACCATCCGTGTCCTGTGGCTTCGTGCCTTTGGTGTCCTGAGCTTCTGCCGTCCCGTCGGTCGTGGCCTCGTCCGCCTTGGCGGCCAGCGGTTCATCACCGCTGTTGTCGGCCACGTCGACGGCAGCCGTGCTACGTTCCGCCACCGTCGTTCCTGCCTCCCCATCCGTTGCGCGATGCCAGCCAGCTCTGCACAGTCACGCCAATTGTGCCCACACTCCGGCGCTATGCACGACACGCAAGGGGCGGTGATGGTTGTGCGGCCGTTGTTCCTCAGCGACCGAGCCGCCCTCGGACCATGCCGACCATGCCGTTGATCTCCTCGATCCGCATCCGCTTGGCGGCGACGAAAAAGACCCCCAGCAGAACGGCTCCACCACAGATCAGAGCGGTGAGCGAACCGAAGGCGCCTTCGCCGAGGCCCAGGAGAACGGCGAAGCCCACGCCGCCGCCGAGCACCGCCGCCGGGATCGCGGCCAGGCACAGCCGGGCGTAGGTGCGTACGACATGGGCACCGTCCAGATCTCCGCCCAGGCGGTTGCGCAGCCGCCGCCAGGCGATGCCCACGCCGACGGCGTAGGCGAGCCCGTACGAGGCGGCCATGCCCACCACTGCCCAGCGGGCGGGCAGAACCACGTAGCAGAGGGCCGAGGCCGCCGCGTTGACCGCGGCGACGATGACCGTGTTGTAGAAGGGCGTGCGGGTGTCCTCGTAGGCGTAGAAGCCGCGCAGTACGACGTACTGCACGGAGTACGGGATCAGGCCGAGACCGAAGGCCATGAGGATGAAGCCCATGGAGCGGGCGGCCTCGGTGCCTGCGGAGGCGTACAGGAGGGTGCACATCGGCAGGCCGAGTGCGAGGAAGGCGAAGGCCACCGGCACGATCGCGACGGCCGAGTTCCGCAGCCCCTGGGAGATGTCGTCGCGGACGGCCCCCGGGTCGTCGTCGTGGGCGGCGCGGGAGATGCGGGGCAGCAGGGCCGCCATGACGGAGACGGTGATGATCGCCTGCGGCATGCCCCAGATGAGCTGGGCATTGGAGTAGGCGAGGAAGCCGGTGCCGTCCTTGCCGGACAGCTTGCCCGCCGAGGTCGCGAGCTGGGTGACGACGATCACACCCGCCTGGTTGGCCAGCACGAACAGGACGGTCCACTTGGCCAGCTTGATCGTCTTGCCGAGCCCGTGTCCCTTCCAGTCGAAGCGCGGGCGGAAGCGGAAACCGGCCTCGCGCAGGTACGGGATCATGGCCAGGGCCTGTACGACCAGCCCGAGCAGCGTGCCGATGCCCAGGAGCCGGACGCCCTCCGGGGGAATGGTCTGGACGCCCATCTGGGACTCGGCGGATGTTCCGTAGACCCAGATGAACATGCCGAACGTGAAGATCATGACGATGTTGTTGAGGACCGGGGTCCACATCATCGCGCCGAACTTGCCGCGGGCGTTGAGGATCTGGCCCATCACGACGTGCACGCCCATGAAGAAGATGGTCGGCAGGCAGTACCGGGCGAAGGTCACGGCGACGCTGTTGGCCGCCGCGTCCTCGGCGATCGTCGGCGACATCATGTGGATCAGCCATGGAGCGGCGAAGACCGCGAGCGCGACGATCACGCCGAGCGCGACCATGACGAGAGTCAGCAGCCGGTTGGCGTAGGCCTCGCCGCCGTCCTCGTCGTCCTTCATGGACCGGACGAGCTGGGGTACGAAGACCGAGTTCAGGCCGCCGCCCACGGTGAGGATGTAGATCATCGTGGGCAGGGTGTAGGCGATGGTGAAGCTGTCGCCGAGCAGTGCGGCACCGAGCGCGGCGGTGATCACGAGGCTGCGGACGAATCCGGTGAGGCGGGACACGAGCGTGCCGGCCGCCATCAGTGCGCTGGACTTCAGTATTCCGGAGGCCCGGCCGCCGGATTTGGGCGGAGCGGGTGCCGGGGCCGGCTCGGGCTCCGGAGGGACGGGGGCGGCTCCTGCCGGGCCCTCCTGGTCCCGGAAGAGGTGCGCGAAGGCATCCGGCTGCTCGTCGTCCCGGGAAGCCTGGCTGACGAGGTCGTCCACCCCGACGAACTGGGTGGTCGCCGGATTGTCGCCGTACGGCAGGTGCCGCGACGGGCCACCGGGCTCGGGAGGCGGGGTCTGCGCCCAGATGCGCGGATCGGGCGGGTACTGGGCCGCGGCCGGCTGCTGGTAGAGCGGCTGGGGCTGCTGGTACGTGCCCGGCGGCGGCGGCGGGTGCGCGGCCCGGTCGTACAGCGCCTCGGTCACCGGGTCCTGAACCGACAGATCCTGGGCGCGGTAGGGATCGCGGTCGTAGGCGTCCTGCAGGTACGGATCGGGCGTCGGCGGAACCTGGCCAGGCCCCGGAGGCATCGGGGGCCCGCCGGAAGACCCGGCTCCGCCCGCACCCTGACCGCGGTCACCGTCGTACGGCGCGTTCATCGAAACCCCACCTCATCGTCCCCGGCCGACCGGCCACGACAGACATCGCTCAACGTTCCACTTTCTCACCCGAGCCCGACGGCTCCCCGCTTTCCGGACCGGTGTCCGGAGTCGGGTCACTCGGCTGCCCGGGTTCGCCGCCGTCGTCCCCGGTCGCGCCGCCCGCGTTGGCGCGCTTGCGATGGGTGTACATCCTGATGCCCGCGAGGACCAGGAGCAGCAGCCCGCCGGCGATGACCAGCAGCACGGTCGGGGTGAGCTCGGAGACCTTCACGGTGAAGGTCATCTCTCCGCCGTACGGCGTGCCGTCCTCCGTGTAGAGCTGCGCCGTCATCTGCACCTGGCCGTTGACGTTGGCCGCCGCGTCGAACTTCACGGACTGGCTGTGGCCGGCGCCGATCCGGATCGGCTGCTCCGCCACGGCCCCGCCGTCGTTGAGCTTGAGGCGTGTCGCGTTCTCCGACTTCAGCCGGAGGACGAGATGGTCCACGCCCTGCAACAGCCTGTTCTGCACGGTCACCGGAATCGTGGCGCTGCGGCCGGACAGGGTGACGTCCGACTTCGAGATGAGCTGGACCTCGTTGGTGAGGTCCTGCAGATAGGTGCGGACCGAGTCCCGGTACTGCTGGGCCTCCAGCGGCCTGCCGCGCCACGACGTCGACATGGACCGGTTGAGCGCGTTGCCGAAGGGGGTCACCACCCGCTCGGGCTGGGTGAGGATGACCTGGAAGTTGTTCAGCGAGGCCTGGGTGGACTTGATGTCCTGGAAGGCCTGGGTGGGCAGCTCCTGGCTGCGGAGCTTCCTCGGGTACTGGGAGGCCCGGGGGACGCTGGTCGTCGCGTCCGCGTCGGGCTTCGCACCGGCCGCTTCCACCAGCCCGAGGGGCTGTGTCCAGCGCTCGTCGTCGAGTCCGTGCAGGGCGCGGGCCATCGACTGGGCCTGGGCCACGGTGGGCATCCGCTGCGGTGCGACGACGATGCTGCGCTCCGCGTCCGTGTCCTGTTCGGTCAGAGCGAGAGTCAGAGCGAGGAACTTCTGCACGGCGAGGGTGGAGTTCCCCGCCTTCGACATATCGCCCTGGAAGGCCGTGGAGAGCCGGGCATCGGCGACCACCGCGGTGGTGCCGCCGCCGATCGGCCGGGCAGCGGTCGGCGTGTACAGCAGACCGCCGGTCTCCTGGAGGCTGTCGCTGCGGGCGATCACCTTGTGGGCCCCGGCCGAGGTGGCGACATCGACGACCGACGGGTCGATGGCCCCGTCGACGGGCCACGCGAAGTCGGTCGACGGCTTCACATGGAGGATGGTCTGTACCGTCGTCCCGGCCACCTCGGTGGCGGTCTGCAGATGGCTGAGGGTGCCGGAGACGTTCTTGCCGCGGTGTGCGATGGACGCCAGATCAGGATCGGCGAACGGCAGTGCGACGACCTTCCCGTCCGACACCGCGGCCTCGAGCGAGGTGAGCCACTGCTTGGCAACGGCCTGGTTCGTCCCGGCGACGGTGGTGTCGCCGGACTTGACGCGGTAGTTCCCCGTCATCGCGTCGACACTGGCCAGCAGATCCGGGTCGATCACCCAGGTCACCGGCAGTTCGCTGCCCAGCGAGACAAGCTGTTCGAGCCGTCCGCCCGGAGCCAGCTCGGCGGCCAGGTTGTCGTCCGCGAACACGGGCGTCTGCTGATCGTCGGTGCCGGTTTCGGCTGTCACATGGGCCGATGCGATGAGCGGCCAGAGATAGGTGACCTTCGTCCTGGAGTCACGCTCCTCTTCCTGCCAGGGCAGGAAGGTGCGCTCGATCCCCAGCACCTGGGGGTACGGGACCCTGGAGGTCTGCCCCGACAGCGAGACACCGAGCTGGTAGACGCCGTCGTCGCCGAGCCCCAGCTTGCCGACCGGGACGGACAGCGTGAAGTCCTGGCTGATTCCGGAAGGGAGTTTCGCGACCTTCACGGTGTACTTGTCGCCGAGCGGGGCGGGGTCGCTGCCGAGCACGTACCCGGTGCGTCTGGCGGCGGTGTCGATCTCCGTCCTGCTGCGGAGCTTCGGGCCCACCCGAAGGTCGACCGTGGCCCCCGTGATCGTGTCCTTGCCCCTGTTGGTCAGAGTGCCGGAGACGGTCAGGGTGTCCCCCTTGACCGGCGCACTCGGAGCCAGGGTGTTCAGGGACACGTCGACCGTTTCGGACCCGGTGGGGGCCTTGCCGGTCCCGCCGGCCTGCGCCGCGGGTGCGGTCGGGCCGGCCAGCAGAGCTGCGACGAGCGGCGCCCCGATGATCAGGGCGGCTGTGCGCCGCAGCCACCGGCGG
>NZ_JBHWIY010000045.1:0-45957 GCF_042731715.1 Streptomyces sp. NPDC059832
GCGTATCCGCTTGTTCTTCTCGCTCATCTCCCGCCGCAGCCGCTCCAGTTCGCCCCGCTCGCTCTCCCGCATCCGCCCGCCGGCGGCCTCCTGCGCGGGCCGACCGGAGGAGGCCGATCGGAGGAGGCCGACCCTTTTCGGCGCCAGCGCGAGACCCAGCCGTGCAGCGTGCCCGCGTGGACTCCGAGCTCGTCGGCGACCTGCGGGATCGGCTTCCCCGTCTCGATCACGATGCGTACAGCACCCTCACGGAACTCGGCGTCGCACGCCCGTTCCTTGGACCCCATGACCCTCACCCCCCCTGCAATCGCGGACTCCACGCTACGAGAGGAAGGTCAGAAGTACAGCCACACGCAGTGCGCGATGATCTCCACCGGGTACCGGTGCCCCTTGTACGACGGCGGCGCGCTGTCCACGGACGGCCCCTCCCAGCATGACCAATCAGAAGATCACCCCACCCGGTCAGTCAACGTGACAGTGCCGTCCGGGGTGTTGAGCTGTTGTCATGGTCTCAATGCAGGGCCGTGGACGATCCGTTGCTGGGGATGGCCGCACCGGGATTGGGGGGACAGCCGTAGTGAGTGGGGGCTACTGCTGCGCATAGCGTCTACGGTGTGAGACATATACGGAACGGGGCGAAGAGATCCCCCTTCGACAGGCACCGACCGGCCCGGTCTGCAGCGGTGTCGGCTGTCCCGTCGGGCGTGGTGGTGGTTGCCGTACCCACGGCGGACGCGGCACATACGACTGGCACTTCCGAACACAACATCCAGCACCGCAAGGAGGCTTCGTGATCACCTCCAGCCCCGCCGTGCGCCGCACCTCTGCGGTGGGCCTCGCCCTCGTCGCCTGCCTCGGCACGGCCCCCACCGCCACGGCCGCGCCGGCCCCCACCAAGTCGAAGTCCAAAGCCTGGCTCGACCGATATTACGATCAGCGCCTGGGCTGGGGCAACTGCGCCAAGAGCTCGGGCGACACCATGGGCCGCGATCTGGACAAGGCCGGCGTGCAGTGCGCGGACGTCACCGTGCCGCTCGACTACTCCGACCCCCGGGGCCGTACGATCACCGTCGCGATATCCCGGCTCAAGGCCACTGACACCCGCCACCGCATCGGCTCGATCCTGCTCAACAACGGCGGCCCCGGTGGCACCGCCCTCGAATCCCCGCCGGAATTCCACGCGTGGATGAAGAAGGTTGGCCCGCGTTACGACATCGTCGGCTTCGACCCGCGCTTCGTCGGCCGCAGCACCCCGCTGGACTGCGGTTTGCCCGTCGGCACCAATCTCTTCTCGGCCGGTCACAGCCGGGCGAGCTTCGAGCGCCAGGTCGCCCTCCAGAAGGATCTGGCCGCCAAGTGCCGCGCCACCAACGCCTCCGTGCTGCCGCACGTCAGCACCCGCAATACCGCCCGCGACATGGACGTCATCCGCGGCGCGCTCGGCGAGAAGAAGATCTCCTACTTCGGCTACTCGTACGGCACCTACCTGGGAACCGTATACACCCAGATGTTCCCCGGCCGCACCGACCGCATGGTCCTGGACGGCGCCATCGACCCACGCAAGTACGGCCCCCGGCTGCTCCGGGAGGCCGTCGGTGAGAACGAGCAGGCCCTCGCCGACTGGGCCTCTTGGGCTGCCGCCCGCAATGACACCTACGGCCTCGGCCGCACCCGCGCCCAGGTTCTCGCCACCATCGACCGCGTCATCAGGGCATCCGCGCGCGCACCGCTGACCGTCGGCAGCGCCCCGGATGCCTTCCAACTTGACGACACCCAGACCCCGTTCCTCCTGCTCGCCGGCCTCGACAGCGACACCGACGCGTCCCGCGCGGCCCTCGGCGAGCAGGTGTCCGTGCTGAACGAGGCCGCGGCCGGGCAGCCGACCCGACTGTCACCGCAGTTCGCCGGGCTGCTGCGGTTCGCGCTGACCGGCGAGCAGTCACACCACGGCAGTGTGCAGTCCGCGGTCATCTGCGGGGACGTGGCGGCCCCGCGCGACCCCGAGGTCTACTGGCGGGACATCGAGCGCAGCCGGACCGCGTACCCGCGCTTCGGCGCGCTGGCCAACAACATCGGTCCGTGCGCCTTCTGGGACCGGCCCCGCGAGAAGCCCACCCAGGTGAAGCACGACGCCAAGGCGCTGATCGTGTCCGCCACCGGCGATACGCGCACCGCCCACAAGGGTGCCGTTGCCCTGCACGGCCTGCTGCCGAGCTCCAAGCTGATCACCCTCAAGGGTGCGAACCGGCACGCGATCTACGGACTGTACGAGAACGCCTGCGTCGACAACAAGGTCAACCAATACCTGGCCACCGGCCGGCTACCCGCCAACGACCGGACCTGCTCCAAACAAGCCGGGCTTCAGCCCAGGTGAGCGCACATTCCTTGATCAGGAACTCCCCTCAAGAGGAGCCACACCCATCTTGAGGGGGAGCTTCGACAGGAACGGCCTGCCCCGCACACCGGCTGTACGCGCGGGGCGGGCCCGCGAGTGACGTTCTGACCCAGTGTCCGGGTTCGGGGGCCCCGCGGCAGTACAGTGCGGAGTTCTGGTCCGACGTGATCGCGTTGTGGCGGGCTTCGGCCGGCAGGCGGACGTTCAAGGACGTCGCGGCTGATCTGAACGTCAGCCCGAGACGCTGCGGACCTGGGTGCGTGATGCCGGCGGTCGTCCAGTCGCCGCCGGCGTGTCGCAGGACACCGAGCCTCGATCAAACCCGGAACGGTTCAGTGGTCGCAGTGCTCCCTGGCTGGTTCGGAGTGCTGGCCGATACCGAGGTCCGGATGCTGCGGGAGCGGTTCGGGGTTGGGGGCGGATGACGGTGGGCCAGACGCTGGCGAAGGGCGGCACCCCGCCGAGGGGATGCCGCCTTTGGGCTGCGCCGGTTCCGCTCAGGCGGCGCGGCGGGTCTTGCGGCGGCGTACTGCGACGGCGGTGCCGCCACCAGCGACGATCAGCGCGCCGGCTACACCATTGATCGCCGCGGTGTTGATGCTGATCGACGCCCTCATCGGCGCGGACAACGCCTTCGTCGTCATCAAATCCGACGAAGACACCTCACCAGCGCGCTTGACGCAAGTCTGATTCTTCGTCGGCAGTTTGCCGGTAGCCAGGTACCTGTTGACCTCGTCGTCCACGCAGGCGTTGCCGTAGCGGCCGAAGAGGGCGTGCCGGTTGGCGCCCTTGAGGGTGAGCAGCTTGGAGCCGGGCAGTTGCTCGTGCAGGGTCACGCTGCTCTTGTAGGTGGTGCGGGGGTCGCCGGTGGCTGCCACGATCAGTACCGGGGCGTCGCGGCGGACCTGGGTGGGTTCCTCGCGGGGGCGGTCCCAGAAGGCGCAGGGGCCGATGTTGTTGGTCATTGGTCCGAACACCGGGTGCGCGGCCCGGCTGCGTTCGATGTCGCGCCAGTAGACCTCGGGGTCGCGCGGGGCGGCCGCGTCCCCGCAGAGGACCGCGGCCTGGACTCCCGACGGTTCGGCCGCGCCGTGCAGTAGGTACCGGAGCGTCGCGGCGAACTCCGGCGAGAGCGGCGTCGGCGCCGTGCCCTGTGCGGCCCTGCTCAGCACGGCCAGCTGCTCGGCGAGGAACGCCCGGGTCGGGTCGGTGTCGTCCCCGATGCTGGAGTAGAGGAGGACCGGCACCTGGGTGTCGTCGATCCGGAAGGTGTCCGCGCCGGTGCCGACGGTCAGCGGGGCGCTGGCGGACGCCTTGAGGACGCGGTCGACGGTGGTGAGCACTTGGGCGCGGGTGCGGCCGAGGCCGTATTCGGCGTCGTGGTCCGCCGCCCACGCGGCCCAGGCGGACAGCGCCTTCTCGCTCGCGCGCTCGGTGCCCTTCGTCAGGCGGGGGCCGTAGTTGGCGGGGGCGACCGCGCCGTCGAGCACGACGCGGTCGTAGCGGCCGGGGAATATCTGGGTGTAAACCGTGCCCAAGTAGGTGCCGTACGAGTAACCGAGGTAGGAGATCTTCCGCTCGCCGAGCGCGCCGCGGACGACATCCATGTCACGGGCCGTGTTGCGGGTACTGATGTACGGCAGCACGGAGGCGTCATGGGTGCGGCACTTCTTGGCAAGGCTCTTCTGCAGGGCGACCTGGCGGTCGAAGCCTGCCCGGCTGGTGCCGGCCGAGAACCAGGACGTGCCGACGGGCCAGCCGCAGTCCAGTGGGGTGCTGCGGCCGACGAAGCGTGGGTCGAAGCCGACGATGTCGTAGCGCGCGCCGACGTCCTTCATCGCCTTGCGGGCGTCCGGCGGCGACTGGACTGAAGGTCCGCCCGGCCCGCCGTTGTTCAGCAGGATCGATCCGATGCGGTGGTGGGTGTCAGTGGCCTTGAGCCGGGATATCGCGAGGGTGATCGTGCGTCCTGCGGGGTGGGCGTAGTCGAGCGGCACGGTGACGTCCGCGCACTGCACACCGGCCTTGTCCAGATCGCGGCCCGTCGTGTCGGCGGGGCCCGTGACGCAGCTGCCCCAGCCGAGGTGTTGCCGGTAGTACTGGTCGAGCCCGGCTCCGGTGCCGTTCTTGGCGGGGGCCTCTGAAGCTGAGGCCAGGGCGGGAGAAGTGATGAAGCAGGCGGCGAGGGTGAGGCTCGCGGCGGAGGCGCGCCGCGCGGTGAGGCTGAGGATGGTCACAGGTCTCCTTGGGTTGGTGGGTACGGTCGGTGGCGCGGAACGCGGTGTCCAGGGCGGCGCGGAAGTCGGCTTCGGCTCGGTACCGGGCACCTCGTTGCTGTGGACCCAGAAGTCCGATGAAGATCTTGTTATGACTGCCTGACTCAACCGCTTCGCCCCTAAATATCGATCGGGGCAAACCTGCCCGGGTCGGGCGCGATTTCAAGATTTCCAGTGGGCTTCTAGGGTGTTTCTGACGGCTCTTCAAACATCTGGTGGCTGTCACGGGTGCGCACGCTCAACCATGCGAGTCCACGCCGGACAGATGAGGTGCTCACGGGTCACCTGAGCCGTTCGGTCAGTCCGCCATCATGACCCGGCGGGGGTCCGGGGCCGGTGCGTTCGTACGGTGCTGCGGGTGGCCGCCCTTGGTGGGCCGTGGGCGGACCGGCCACCAGATGCTCCGGCCGAGGAGGGCGGCGAGGGCGGGGACCAGCACCAGCGAGAGGACGAGCGCGGAGAGCAGGATTCCGAGCGTCATTGCGAAGGCGATCTGCTCGTTGCCCGGGGTCGTGGCGAGGGTGGCGAAGGAGCCGGCGAGCACCAGGCCGGCCGTCGCGATGGCCGGTGTCGTGTGCCGTACCGCGCGGGCCACGGCGGCGCGGGCCGGGCCCGGTCGCCGCATCTCCTCCCGGATCCGGTCGCTGATCAGGATGTTGTAGTCGGTGCCCAGGGCCACGACGAACAGGAACAGCACCAGGGGCAGGGTGAAGTCGACGCCCGGCTTGCCGAGGGCGTGCTGGAAGAGCAGGGTGGCGGCGCCGAGGGTGGCGGCGAAGCCGAGCCCGACGGAGAGCATCAGGACCACCGGTGCGAGCAGGCTGCGCAGGAGCAGCAGGAGGATGAGCGCGATCAGTGCGGCTGCGACCGGGAACACGGTCTTCAGGTCGTGGTCGACGGCGGTCGTGACATCGGCGTGGATCGCCGCGGTCCCGCCCACGTGTGTCGTCGTTCCGGCGGGTGTGTGCTGGGTGACCGCGGCCCGGATCGGTCCGGAGGCCAGGTCGCGGGCTTGTTGGCTCTGTGGGTCGGCGGTCGGGTAGAGGTCGATCCGGGCGGCGCGGTGGTCCTTGTTCAGGACGGTCGGTGCGACCTTGCCCACGCCGTGGACCCGGGTTAGTGCCCGGGAGAGGCCGTCGAGCCGGCCGGTGGTGAGGGTGTCGCCGTCCTTGGCGGTGACGAAGACGCTCGTCGGGTCCGACACTCCGGCCGGCAGTGTGCGGGATATCTCGGCCGCGGTGCTCGCGGCGGGGGTCGCGTCGTCGGAGCCGCCCCGGCCGTAGTCCATGCGGATGCCGGTCAGCCCGGCGGCCAGCGCGGCGAGCAGGGCGACGGAGGCCGTCAGCATCGTCAGCGGCCGTCGCGTGACCAGCGTGCCGAAGCGGGCGGCACGTCCTTCGCCCGGCTTGTGGCGAAGGGTTCGGGAGGGCCAGAACATCTTGCGCCCGGCGGCCGCGAGCAGCGCCGGCAGCAGGGTGAGGCTGCCGAGCAGCATCACCAGGACCGCGACGGCGATGGCGGGGCCCAGCGAGCGGAACTGCCCGAAGGTCGCCAGGCCCAGCGTGGCGAACGCGGCCACGATGGTCAGCGCCGCCGAGGTGATCGCGGTGCCCACCCGGCCCGAGACCTCCTCGGCCGCCTCGCGGGCGGACTGCTCGGGCCGGTCGCGCAGTTGCTCGCGGAAGCGGAACAGCAGGAACAGCAGGTAGTCGATGCCGATGCCGAGCAGGACCACGTTGATCAGCCCCGGGGTGCTCGCGTCGAGCTTGCGCCCGGTGAGCAGCGCCGCGCCCGCCACGGTTCCCGCCGCCACGAAGCCGATCATGGCGACCGCGAGCAGCGGCAGCAGGGCCGCCAGCACACTGCGGAACACCAGCACGTTGATCAGCAGGATGAGCGCCGTGAGGAGGGCGCCCCCGACCTTCGCGGCGGTTTCGTGGGCGTCGGTGGTGTCGACGGTGTCGGCGAGGCTCCCGGTGAAGCCGGTGCGCATCCCCGCCTCGGAGAACTGTGTCCGGGCGGCGTCCCGGAAGGCCCGGTAGACACCCTGGACCCCCTGGTCCGCGGGATTCCCCGTCAGCTGGACGGAGAGCAGTTCGAAGCTCCGGTCGGGTGCCGTCATCGACGGGGCGATCCTGGGTGTCTGGGAGCGGTCCGGGACCAGGAACCGAGGCATGTCGTCCTCCCTGGGCATGATCACCCGGTGCCGGCCCAGCTTCGCCGCCCCGGCCTCGACCCGCTTGTGGTCGGCGGCGCCGAGGGCCTTGCCGTCGGACCGGGCGACCAGCACGGTCACCGTGGTGGCGTCGGGGTTCACGCCGAACTGTTCTTCGGCGATCCGGAGCGCGGCGGCCGAGTCGTAGGAGCGGGGCAGGAAGTCCCCGGTCCGGTGCTGGGTGACACGGCCGATCAGGGTCGGGATCAGGGCGCTCATCACGACCCCCAGCACCGCCCAGAGGGCGATGACCTTCCATGGGTGTCTGGTGGAATATCCGGTCAGGGCGCGGATCACGAGGTCCTCCGGCGGACGGACTTGAATGCGGACGGCTGCCGGGGGCTCCCGGCCGGTCTCCAGACCATCACCCCGAGGGGCCGGGAAGCGTCCTGGCAGCGGATGATCCGGGCCGGGGCCCTGGGTCCTGCCCCGGCCAGGGACCAGGACCCAGGTCCTGGTCCCCATCCTGGTCGCGGGCCGCGAGCTGCCGCCGACGGTGCTGCCACCCGTGCTGCCGCTGCAGCTGCTGTGCAACTCTGTACCGGAGGCCGTGAGGCCGGACACAGGGAGAACGGACATACGCAGGCGCCGACACATCGGGCCCGGCGATGCCCGGGAGCCGCTGCACATCGACAGCGCCGGGCCGCCGTCGTCCCGCAACGACGCACTCGTGACCGGCGGGGCCTACACAATGAACCTGCTCAGCTACGTGTTCTTCGACGACCCCGACGGTCGATACGCCGTGAGCGTGGCCGGGTTCCTCCTCGTCGCGCTGGCAGCCCTGCCGCTGCTCGTCCGGCGCAGCCACCCGGTGGTGGCGCTCGCTGCCGTACTGGCACATCCACCAGGAACGCATCGTCCTCACCCTCAACGCCGACGGACGACAAGTCGGCGAGGACGATCTAGTCCAACTGGCCGAGCGGTACCGCGCGATGCTCGACCACATAGCAAAGACGGAGACCGAATGATCAGCCGCAATCCACAGGACGTGCACGCTCCGGTCGCGGAGTACACACATCAGATCTAAGTGAGCAGCCCCGGCCGCTGGCTCGTGCTCTCAGGGCAGATCGGCATGCGGCAGGACGGCAGTGTGCCACCGGACCCCATCGAGCAGATCGGCGTCGCCCTGGAGAACCTCCGGAGCAACCTCGACGCCGTCGGCATGGTGGTGAGCGACCTGGTGAAGCTGACCTTCTACCTGGTCGGCGACATGGACCCGGCGGCACGCCGCGCCGTGGTCGCCGAATTCTTCGGCGACCACCTGCCCGCTACCACGCTCCTCTACGTCAGCGCCCTGGCCGCCCCGACACTGCGCGTCGAGATCGACGCGTGGGCGTTCCAGCAGACGGCCTGACCCCTCATCGGGACCTCCAGCTGCGGCCTCCCGACCGCGGCTGCCTGCAAACCCTTCGGAAGGACACCATGAGCACAACTCTGCTGCCCGTGGAAGACGCGGTCGACGTCTTCCAGCAGTCCGACGGCTACCTCACGCACGCCCGGCGCTGAGGAAAGCCACAAGGCGGCGACGTCATCCTGCTGCTGCACGGCGGAGTCAGCCACTCCCAGTGGCAGGCCCCTCTGGCCGATGCCATACGCCAACTGGCGCCGGAACTCACCTTCGTGGCCGTCGACCGCTGCGGCTCGGGCCTCAATCAGGACACCCGCGGACATCTTCCCTCGAAGGAACGGGAGATCGCCGACGTCACCGCGCTGATCAGGCATCTCGCGGACTCCTACGAGCGGGTCCACCTGGCCGGCCTGCTTCGGGGCCTAGGTCGCCTGCATCGCCGCAGCCGATTTGTTGCCGGAGAACAAGATCGAGAGCCTGCTCATGGTCTCGCCGGGCTTCGTGTTCGGCGAGCGCTACGCGGACGTCCTGCGGATGAGCACCGCGGCGGTCCGCGGCATCGTGGCCGAGCTGGGGATCTCCCCCAACCCAGAGCATGCGTATGTACCCGTCCCACTCCAGCCCTCCGACTTCACCACCGACGAGAAGTGGCTGTCCTTCGCGACCGAGGACGAGCTCACCCTGCGTCGGGTGACGGAGAGCACGGTGACCGTCTGGGGTGAACTCGCCGCCTGGTCGTGGGAGGCCCTGGACCGGCTGGAAGCCCTTCCAACCCTTGCCGTCTTCGGCACCCAGGACCGTCTCGTCGACCACATCGCCGTCGCCGACCTCCTTCGGGAGCGCCTCACCAAGGTGCCTCCGGTGATCGAGTTCATCGACGCCCTGCACGCCGTGCAGTTCGCCGAGCCGGACCTGCTGGCCCAGCACCTGGTCTCGTTCGTCCACACGCTGACGGCGAGGTAGCCCACACCGTGAAGTCCTGGCCGGACTGCGCGAGCTGACACTGATGTCGGCGAGCTCCATCACCATCATCGGGACCACAGCAATCGCGGCAAGCCTGCCTGAGATGCTCAAACGGTTCGCACACACTCCCCACGCCCAGTTCTTGGTCGGCCTCATGCTGACGCTGCCGGCGCTGGCTGCGGGAGTGTGTGCTCCGGTCATGGGCGCCATCGTCGACCGCTTCGGTCGCAAGCGGCTCTTCCTCATCGCTCTGGCCGGCTACGGGACGGCCGGCTACGCCGGGGCCTTCCTGGAGAACCTGTACGCGATCACGGCGTCGCGTTTCCTCCTCGGCATCGCCGTTTCGGGCGTCGCGACCTGCGCCACGGTCCTCATCTCGGACTACGCCAAGCAGGGCGGCGGGGCTGGCCCCGATCGCCCACGGCAGCGACTCGGCAGGCTCGGTCCGCGGCCCCGCCTCGGCATGCGGCGTGGTGGGTTTCAAACCCAGCCGCGGTCTCGTCCACGCCGGGCCCACGGCATACGACGTCAGTGGACTCACCACCAGCGGAGCACTCGCCCGGACCGTCGAGGACGCCGCGGCCCTGGTCGACGCATTCGCCACGCCGCGGCCCGTGAACGGCCGCCCTCGCGGCGCAATCCGCAGAGGCGGAGTTTCCGTGCGCACAGCCTCGTGACAACGCCCTGTCCGCGGCATTGCAGTCATCACGCATATCTCAGGAATGCCGGGAAAGGGGCCACTGCCGGAGATCGGGGCTACCATGACAGGTCGGGAAGGTCCTTACAACTGCCCTATTTTTCAGTCGACTTGATGGCACAGCAGAGAGGAATCGCGTGTACCTGAGTGTCCCCTTCGAAGACGGTGAGGCCTTCGTCGTTGAGTTGTCTGACGAGCAGGGATCCGGGGTGATCCGGGCGAGTCGAGGCGACGGACTCTTCGAGACCTCCGCCGAAACGTTCGAGTCGGGGATGGCCCGAGTGCAGCGGGTGGCCGCCACGATGCTGGAGCGGCTGGCGGATCTGCCACGCAAGCCTGATCACGTCCGTGCGGAGTTCGGACTGCGGGTGACAGCAGAGGCGGGCCTGGTCGTGGCGAAGGGATCTGGGGACGCGCACATTAAGCTGGAGCTGGAGTGGGGCCGCCCCGAGGGCAGCACGTGACGCCGGCAGGTGAGCCGGACTCCGCGTGGGAGCGCGGGATGGCCCGGGTGCTTCATGATGGCCGTCCGGTCGGGGTGGCGTTCCTGATTCCCGACCGGCTGCTGCTTACGTGCGCACACGTCGTCGCCTCCACCGCAGGGCTCCCGGACGACGAACCGCTGCCGGACCTCCTCCCGGTCACCCTCGACTTCCCGCTGCTGCCCGGGCGTCCCGAGGCCACGGCCTCCGTGCATTTCAGCGTTCCCGTGGCTGGTGACAGCAGCGGCGATGTCGCCGTTCTGCAGTTGAACGGCGAGCCCCCGCCTGGTGCCGTACCTCTGCGGATCGTGGAGGCGGAGGACCTGGCCGGGCACCGCTGGCGGGCTTTCGGCTTCCCGAAGTTGCCGGGACGAGGTGGCAGCAAGGACGCCGGGATCTGGACCCGCGGCACCGTCGAGGGCCGCGAGGGTACCGGCTGGTGGCAGTTGACCTGTGTCGAAGAGGCACCGTTCCCGCTGGCAGGCGGCTTTAGCGGGGCGCCGGTGTGGGACGAGGAATACGGCGGTGTCATCGGTATCATCGTCGCCGTCGAGGGGGACCAGCGGCGCCGGACTGGCTATGCCCTCACCGTGGAGTCCCTCACCCGGGAGTGGCCCGAGCTGCGCAGAAGGCTGCTGGCGGACAGCCCGTACCGCGAACTGCTGCCGTTCACCGAGCACGACCGCGCCGTCTTCCACGGCCGTACGAACGAGACGCAGCAGCTGATCGAGCTCCTCGAGCAGCAGCAGGTACCCATCCTGCCTGTGTTCGGACCCTCCGGCGTCGGCAAGTCCTCGCTGGTCGGTGCCGGCCTGCTCGGACACCTTGACAGCGAGCGGTACGTGATCGCCCGCTTGCCTCATGGGCTGCGCCTTTCCGCCGAGGAGCTGCTGGCCTGGGCCCTGGCCTCGGCGGGAGACGCGGACACCATGCAGGCGGGCTGGCACGACCGCTGGCTGGCGCTGGCTCGGCAGCTCACCGATGAGCAGGGCATCCGTACCGCTGTGGAGCAGACACTGGCCCGCCGCGGCGGACGGTCGCGACTGGTGCTGGTGGCCGACCAGTTCGAAACGCTGCTCGCGGACGCGCCCGACACGGCCCGCCGGCTGGACGCCATGCTCGGGGTTCTGACGGCTCGCCGCACGGACGGCAGCCGCCCCGCCCAGGCCGTGGTCGTCACCCGGATCGACTTCCTCCGGCAGATCGAGCAGCTCTCCCACCTCTGGACGGCATGGGAAGCCACCTCCGTGGTGGTACAGCCGATGATGCGGGCACAGCTGCGAGAGGCGATCACCCGTCCGCTGGAAGGGCACGCGGGGGTCCGGTTCGCCAACGGCCTGGTCGAGCAGCTGCTGCGGGACACCCCGCCCGGTCCGGCCGCGCTGCCGATGCTCGAGTACGCCCTGAGCCAGCTGTGGGAGCGACAGGAACGCGGGTGGCTGACCACCACCGCGTACCAGGACCTCGGTGGCGTGGAGGGGGCGCTGGCGGGAGATGCGGAGCACAGTCTGTGGGACTGGGCGGACGAGGCCGAGCGGCAGGCGCTGGAGCGGATCTTCATCCAGCTCGTACGTCCTGGCGAGCAGCTGGACGCCGGAGAGCGCGGCCCGGACACCCGCCGTGTCGCCGCGCGCACCCAGTTCTCCGCAGGCGACTGGGCGTTGATCCACCGGCTGGCCAGCACGCGGCTGGTCGTGGTGACGCGCCGCCCGACGGGGCGGGACACCGCTGAGCTCGCACACCAGGCACTGGTGGAAATGTGGCCGCGGCTGCAGCGCTGGGTCGAGGAGAACCGGGAGTTCCGCAGCTGGCAGGAGACGCTGCGCCGTTCCCTGCAGGCCTGGCAAGAACAGGGCCGGCCGCGTGAACTGGCCCTCGGCCGGGAGCAGATCGCGGAGGCGCGGCGGTGGATTGGCGCACGCGCCACCGAAGTGTCCACCGACGAGGCCGAGTTCGTCGAGGCCAGTGCCCAGGTTCAGCAGCGCCTCGCCCGTCGGCGCCGCCTAGTGCTCGCGGGCTTCGCTGTGCTCACCGCGCTCGTCCTCATTGCGGCCGGCCTGGCCAGCCTCAACGCCCGCAGCAGCAGCGAGCAGCGGGCCTTGGCAGCCACTCGGAGCCTGACGGAACAAAGCCGGCAGTACGCCAACGCCGACCCGGCCCTGGCGGCCCGCCTCGCCCTTGCCGCTCAGCGAATTTCCCCAACTTCGGCGACCCGCGCCCAGCTCCTGTCCACGGTGTCCTCACCCCTGCGGGCCATTTTCACGGGGCACAGCGCGGGGGTGCGGTCGGTGGCCTTCAGCCCGTCCGGAAAGACCCTCACGACCGGCGGGGACGACGGCGCGGCACGACTGTGGGACATAGCAGGGCGCCAGCAGCTGGCTTCACTTGACGGCCGCAGCAGCCAGGTGCAGACAGTGGCGTTCAGCCCCGACGGCAGGACACTTGTCACGGCGGGCGGAGGGACCGCACGGCTGTGGGACGTCCGTTCGGGCAAGCAGACTGCCGTCCTGACCGACGCCTGGAGCCCGGTGGCCTACAGCCCGGACGGAGCCATGATCGTCACCGGCAGCCCACGGGGCAGAATCGTGCTCTGGGACGCCCGCACCCATCGCAAGACCGGCGAACTCCGGCTCCACCAAGAGGACGACGGTGTCCTGCTCTCCGACCTCGCCCTCAGCCCGGACGGCACGACCCTCGCCGCCACGGTCACCAGCTTCCGTACCAGCGCGAGCGACAAGTCCGCAGTGCAGCTCTGGGACGTACAGAGAAAGCGCCGAACCGCCACGCTGAAGGGTCACACGGGCTGGGTCCAGTCGCTGGCGTTCAGCCCCGACGGGGGCACTCTGGCCACGGGGGCAAACGACGCCACGACACACCTGTGGGACGTGCGTACGCACCGCTCGGTGGCCACGCTCACCGGCCCCAGCGGCACCGTGTTCGCCCTGGCGTTCAGCCCGGACGGCCGGACCTTGGCGAGCGCGGGCCAGAACCAGGCCGTGTGGCTGTGGGACGTACAGACGCGGGTCGCCCTGACCGTGCTGAACGGCCACACCGGAACCGTGAACGCACTCGCGTTCAGCCCTGACGGCGCGACGCTGGCCAGCGGATCGGCGGACGCCACGGTCCGGCTGTGGGACATGAGGATCGGGCAGCCGCGCGCCACGATCGCCCGGCCGGCCGGTTCAGAACCCCGGACCATGGTGTCGGAACCCAAGGCCACCTTCAGCCCTGACGGGAAGATGCTGGCGGTCAGTGACGACTACGGGGGCGTGCGCCTGTACAACGCCCGAACACGGCACGCGCTGGGCCGACTGACCGGAGCCAGCGGCTCGGTGAGCTCGGTGCGGTTCAGCCCAGACGGCAGGTTCGTCGCCGCGAGCAGCCATGACAGTCCGGCGGTCCTGCTGTGGGACGCACGCACCCACCGCCGACTCGCCTCCCTCGACGGCCACCGCAGGCCCGCGCAGTTCGTCCGCTTCAGCCCCGACAGTCAAACGCTCGCCACCAGCAGTTACATCGACGGCACAACCCGCCTGTGGAGCGTTCGCACCCATCGCCAGCTGGCGCCCATCTCCGGCGGGGCCGGCTGGACGACCTTCAGTCCGGACGGCAGAACCCTCGTCACCAACGGCTCCCAGCCCTCGTCCGTGCAACTGTGGGATGCCCGGAGCCACCGTCGGCTCGGCACACTCGACGCGGTCAGTAAAATGATCGCCTCCGTTGTCTTCAGCCCGGACGGCAGCACCCTAGCCACGGCAGGCGGAGGCGGAAAACTGCAGCTGTGGGACGTGCAGAACCGCCACCTCATCGCGACGCTCGCGGGTCACACCGACATGGTGCAGTCGCTGGCCTTCACCCCGGACGGGAAAACTCTGGCCAGCAGCGGCCGGGACGCCACAGCGAAACTGTGGGACGTCACCACACACCGCCGCCTCGCCACCCTCACCGGCCACACCGGCATTGTGTGGTCGGCCGTCGTCAGCCCGGACGGGAAGACCCTGGCAACGACCGGTGACGACCGCACCGTACGCCTTTGGGACATCGAGACCCACCAGCAGCTGGCCCTGTACACCGGCCACACCGGTGTCGTGCACTCGGCCCTCTTCTCCCCGGACGGGAACACCCTCGCCACCAGCAGCTCCGACCTGACGGTACGGCTGTGGGACACCGACGCCTTCAACGACCTAATCACCCTCACCCACAAGGCCTGCACGATCGCGGGCCGGTCCCTGACCAAAGGGGAATGGCGCCGCTACGTCCCCGACGGAGTCGCGTACCACCGGATCTGCCCCTGAACCGTGGCCGAGGCCATGACGAGGTCCGAACCATGTCCCTGGCCAGGAGCGAGTCACTGAGTTTGAGGACGACCTCGCTGCCCCGATCCGGCATGGAACGCGAGCACATCCGCGACCGCACCCTCGAAGGACACGAGTCCGCCCGCAAACGCGGCAAGACCATCGGCGGCGCGGGCGTCACCGACAACGACATGCTGTCCATGGCCCTCCACCTGCGCAGCCAGGAACTGAGTCTGCGCGACATCGCCAAGCGGCTCGTCGGGCGTTGTCACGTTGTTGGGTGCGTGGGTGTCTGATGGTGCGTCGAGATGTGGTGGGGCCGGGTGCCGGCCTGGGCTCAGGCCGCGGTAGGCCGGCTGGTGACGCCGGTGATCTGCTCCCAGATGGTGAAGCGGTGGTCATTTCGGCTCGGTGTTCGGATGCGGTCATCAGGTGGCGTCGGGGCCGGAAGTGGGGTGAGATACCGCTGAACGCGGATAGGAACCGCTGAGCCCCGCCCACGCTGCGGAAGCCCTTCATCGCCCGTTCGCGTTGCCTCGTCGGCTGGTGGCTGTTTTCGGCCCGGTTGTTCAGGCCCTTGTGCGAGCGATGCTCCACCGAGGGCATGACCTCGCGGTGAGCGGCGCCGTAGGAACGCAGCTTGTCGGTGACGACCACCCGCGGCACCCTGCCCGTCTTCGCCATCAGCCTGCGGAAGAATCGCCTGGCTGCGGCCTTGTCCCGCCGGTTCTGAACGAGAATGTCCAGGACATTGCCGTCCTGGTCGACCGCCCGCCACAGGTACTTCTGCTCGCTGTTGATCTTGATGAAGACCTCGTCCAGATGCCACTTGTCCCCGGGGCGGGGCCATCGGCGGCGCAGCGCGCTGGCGCATGCCTGGCCGAACTTCAGACACCAGCGGCGCACGGTCTCGTGAGAGACGGTCACGCCGCGCTGGAACATCAGCTCCTCCACCTCACGGAAACTGAGCGGGAACCGGAAGTACAGCCACACGCAGTGCGAGATGACCTCGACCGGGTGCCGGTGCCCCTTGTACGACGGCGGTGCACCCGCCACGGACGGCTCCCCCAACGTGATCAACCCGAAGATCATCCCACGGGTCAGCCAACGTGACAGTGCCGAAGAAGGTCCTGGCGGCGGCGCGGTGGTGCGGGTGGTGCTACCCGGCGGCAACGAAGCCACCGGCCGGTTCAGGGCGTGCCGACAACTCCCTGGCGGCACCGCAATCGGCATACCCCCGCAGCAGGAAACCGGCCTCTGATGCCGGACGGGGCTGGTCTTCGCTGTTCACCGGACGTCCTGAAGTCGCTCGGGCCAGTCTGGGTGCCAGGTAGCAGCGAGAGGGGCGCAGGTATCTGACAGCGGCGGGACTGTCCATTGCAGCAGTGCGGTATCCGGGGTCTTCCGTGTCGCTCCTCTTGCCGGGGAGACGACGTCGTCGCTGATCGACCGCATCGCGGTTCGCTACGGGATGGAGGCGAAGGCCCTGTGGTCGTGCTGGCGGTGGCGTGGTTCGCGGCCCCGGCATGAGGGCGGGGGTGTGCGGGCGGATGGCGAGGTGGTGCTGAACGCGGCGGGGCAGAAGGTACTGGCCCGGTTGAGCGAGGTCGGGCAGGACGTGTTGGGGCGGGCGTTGCCGTCCTGGGGCGGGAGGACGCCAAGCTCTCCGCCGGGGAAGGTGGGGCGCCGTTGGCGGTGTGGCGTGTCGGGGGTGCGGTGGTGGGGCCGGTGGCGTTCGGGTGCTGTCTGTGTGCGGCCCGGCGTACGGGGGCGGCGGTGCGGGTGGTGCGGTACGCACCACGGTGGGAGCGGGTGCGTGTCCGGCACGGGCGGTGCCAGCTGGACGCGGACGCCGACCAGCCGTTGAAGCACCTCGGCCTGCGCGGTCTTCCGGAGGTGGTCGCGGCGCAGCGGCGGTGGGCGGGTGTGGTGCGTCGTGCGGTGCGGGCCGGTATGGGGCCCGGGGAGGTGTTCGCGCTGGCGCATGCGGTCGTGGCCCGGTGGCGGGATCAGGGCCCTGTGCTGGGAGCGTGAAGTGGTCTGGCCGCGGCGCCTGCACCAGATCGCGGGCGGAAACGCCGGGATGACCTGGAGCGGTGGCGGATCGTGAGGAGGGATGCGGCCGTCCTCCCCGAGGTGGTTGCTGTGGCGGACGCGTTGCTGGACCCGACCATGGCCGGGCTGGCGTGGGCGGGTAGCGGGGCCGGGCGGCCGCGGGCGCTGCCTGCGGACGGGGCGTTCTGCCGTCGCTTCGGGGAACGAGTCGGGCGGGACTGGTTGGGGCCGCTGGACGCGACCGATTACAGCGGGCCGCTGATCGCCTGGATGGGGACCTTCATCCGTCTGCGCCGCCATCCTGAGGGCCGGTCCGGTCCGTTCGCACGATTCGACGAGGTGGATACAGTGGCACGGAGGTCAGCGAGTTCACGGTCATGCCGTGCGGCTCGCCGTCGACCTCGGTCGTGATCACTGCTACGCCGGTGGCCAAACGGCCCACTCCTGTGGAGCGCCGCTAATCACCGCAGTCCGCTCGTCAACCGCATGTGAGTTCCCTCAAGTCCCTTATGGATCACAGCAATAGACGGACCAAGGCGGCGGTGACGGTGCCATGGAAGACGTAGGCTCGCTTGTCGTGCCTCGTGGCCACGGCCCTGAAGTCCTTGAGTCGGTTGACCGTCCGCCCTGCTTCGTTGCCCTGCCAGTAAGACGACTCCCGGAGGCCTGCCTCAACGGCGGGCGCGCCGCGCCGTCATCACAGCGGCCAGCAATGCGAGCGTGAACAGGCCGAACATCCAGCGTGCTGTGCTCTGCAGGTCGGTGACATCCGCGCCGTCGGAGAATCCGATCACGTTGGCGACCATCCCGGCGAACGCCGATCCGAAGGCGGTCGCGGTGAGCTGGATCGTCGTGACCGAGGAACCGGCGAGGTCCTGGTCCTTCTCCGGCGTCAACTGCAGTACCCGGGTCAGCAGATGAGGCCATGCCATGCCGATGCCCCAGCCCAGCAGGAGCAGCCCGGCGCCCACTGCCGCGACGGTCGTGATCGCGCCCGAGTGCACCGGGCCGGTGAAGAAGAGTACGACGAGCCCGATCAGGGAGAAGACCGGACCGGTGCCGATGATCAACCCTCTGCGGTGTTGCATGCCGCTGCACGCGATCGAGCCGAGCGTCCAGCCCGCCGCCAGGACGGCGCCCAAGTACCCGGCCGCCAGCGGTCCGAGCCCTTGAAGCCGCTGCCCGAAGTAGGGCACGTAGACCTCGACGGTACTGGAGAGCACCAGTAGGGCCATGGTGGCGTAGACGAGCCGCAGCCGCGCGTCCGGGCCGAATGCGGTGGCTGGGATGAGCCGGAGCATCGTGCGCCGCTCACGTCGCAGCCAGGCGACCAGGAGCAGCGTGGCTGCCAGGAGACCGGCGGCGTTGACGGCGAGCCGGGACGAGATGCTGGCTGCGGAGATGAGCAGCACGGCCAGGCCGAGCAGGCTCACGCTCGCCCAGGGAATGCGCGGGGCCGACTCCCCCGCCGTCCCCTTGGGCAGTCGCATCGCGCCCCAGAAGGCGAAGAAGAGCAGGAACGGCAGAAGCCCCCAGAACGCGCCGCGCCAGACATCGAGTTGGGCGCAGACGCCGCCGAGGGCGGGGCCGACGAGCGTCGCGACGCCCCACATGGCGGAGACGAGCGCCATGGCGCGTGGCCACAGTGCCTCGTTCAGCGTGATGCGGACCATGGCGTAGGAGAGAGCGAAGAGCAGGCCGCCTCCGATGCCCTGGATGAGGCGTCCGGCCAGCAGGACGGGCATCGTCGGGGCGAGCGCGCAGACCACTGTTCCGGCCGCGAGCAGCAGTGTCGCGAAGCGGTAGCTGGAGCGCGGGCCGCGGGCTCCGAGGACGGCGGACGCGGCCGTCGACCCGAGCACGGACGCGAACACGAAGATCGTGGTGGCCCAGGCGTACAGGTTCGATCCGCCGATGTCGGCGATGACCGACGGCAGGATGGTGGTCGCCAGGTAGACATTCACGGCATGCAGCGCGACTCCGGCCGCGAGCGTCGCCGCGACCGCCCCGTGTTCGCGGCCGAGCAACGTTCCCCATCCGGCTGGTGACGGTGACGCAGTCGGCTCTTCACTTCTGGTGGTCACACGCTTCCCCTCCGAGGGATTCATTACGTTCCGAAACGTAACATAACACTAGACTGGTGGGATGGCTGAAGCGAAACATGCACCCAGCAGTCGGGCCCCGGGCGGTCGCCCGCGCGACGCATCCATCGACCAGGCGATCCTCGACGCGGTGCTCGATCTCCTCGACGAGGTCGGGTACGCCCGGCTCACCGTGGAGGCCGTGGCACGGCACGCCGGCACGACGAAGCCGGCCGTCTACCGGCGCTGGAGCACCCTGCCCAGCTTGGTGCTCGACGCCCTGACCGCTCGCCTGGGCCATCTCAAACCCCCCGCCACCGACTGCACGATCTGCGACCTCAGTGACGCGATCAAGCTGTACGTCGCCGCATTCCAGCGCATGCCACCGGCCGCACTCGCCTCACTGCTCGCCGACTACGGCGACGATCCACAACGCCGCGAGACGTTCATGGCCGCCCTCTTCGACCCGCCCCGGACCGCCGTCGGCCAGGTCCTCGACGCCGCCATCGCGCGCGGCGACCTGCGCGACGACGTCGACCGGGACCTGCTGCTCGACCTGCTCGCCTCGCTGGTCCACTACCGCGCCTTGTTCGGCCACGCCGTCACCAGCGACGACGAGGCGGAGCAGGCTGTGCACACCTTGCTGCGGGGAGTCGCGGTCGACTATCCGAGGCTGGTGGAGATCAGCCGCAAGAAGGACGGAGATCCGCAGATCCACCACCGCCACACGGGGTGACGCGGGCCACCCCCAGCTCCGCCGCGTCCCAGTCGGCGGCCAGCAGCCGGAGATCAGGGCCGGCGGGATGGAACGCTCCGGTCCTGACGACGCCGATCACCAGCTCCTCCGGCATGAGCAGTACCGGCACCGGGGGGATTGCCGGAGCCCCGGCCCGCGGTCGACGCCTCGGACCGGCTTACGGACGGCGCCGTGGAGCTGCCCGATGGGCGGCGTCAGTTCCGCGACTACGGGGTGACGATCGGGAACTTCGGATCCGGGATGGTCAGCGTGCCGAAGACGGCGTCCGCCGCCTCCTGGGCATTCTCGCCCCCCAGCGTGATCTTCTTGTCCTGTAGCGCCTGCTCAAAGCTCTGCTTGAAGCCCGGGGTCTCGGCCGGCTCGTTGAGCGCTTGGCGGCTCAGCCTGATGGTGGCCTGCGGTGTCTCGACGAAGCGGTCACCGCCCGCCATGGAGATCAACACACCGTTGCGGAGCGTCGTGGTGCACTTCTCGCCGGTCTCGGCACCGGTGTCGGCGTCGGTGAAGACCCAGTTGAGCGCGATCAGGACAGGATGCAGCTCGGCGGCCGCCGGCCCGTCCACACTGCGGGCGAGCACGGAGAAGTACTGCTCCAGGCTCGTGCTGCGGATCAGATCGGCGGAGGTCTGACTGGTGATCAGCGGCTGAGGACCGTAGACGACCTCCTGGGCGCCGGTGAGATAGGCATTGCGCCAGGTGCCGTTCGCGCTGCCGTAGCCGAGCTGGGTGAGAACCTTGGCCTGGAGCTTCTTGGCCCGCGTGACCGGCGGCTCGGCGGGCGGGCTGCCGTCCTCGGCGGCGGCCGCGAAGATGACGTGGTTGAGGAGTTCGGCGGCCCAGCGGAAGCCGTCCGCGGTGTCGGTGTCGTAGGCCCGCTGAGCGGTGTCGACGACAGCCTCCGCGCTGCCCATCGCCTCCACATAGGCTGCGCCGACCTTCGTGGGCAGCAGCTGCCACAGGTGGGCCGGGTTGCCGTCGTACCAGCCCATATAGCGCTGGTAGACGGCCTTGAGGTTGTGGCTCATCGAGCCGTGGTAGCCCTGGTTGTACCACTGGTCGTTCAGGCCGGACGGGAGGACCTGGAGCTGTTCGGCGATCTCGGTCCCCGTGGAGCCGGCGTTGATCATCCGCAGCGCCTGGTCGTTGAGGTAGCCGTACATGTCACGCTGCTTGTTGAGGAATTCGAGGATGCGCTCGTTGCCCTGCTCTTCGTTCCACATCGGCCAGTGGTGCGAGGCGAAGAGGACGTCGGTGTCCTTGCCGAAGGTCTGGATGGCCTCGGTGAGGTACTTCGACCAGGAGTGCGCGTCCCGCACCTGCGCGCCGCGCGGGCTGAGGATGTTGTGCATGGTGTGCGTGGCGTTCTCAGCGATGCACAGCGACCTGGCGTCCGGGAAGTAGATGTTCATCTCCGCCGGCGCCTCGGTCCCCGGCGTGAGCTGGAAGACCAGCGGGAAGCCGAACCCGTCGAACCTGTACAGCTCCGGCCGCCACGGGATGACGTACGAACTCTGCCAGCCCTTCTGCGGGACCGGCTGGTGGGCCTCAGCGAATGGGGCGGGAACGTCGCGGCGGTCCACCACCCCCACCATCGTCCCGTGCTGGGTGCCGACCATGGCGAAACTCTCGGCCCTCCAGCCGAGCTGCTGCGCCGCCGCGCGGAGCGAGGACCGGAGCAGGTCGACACCGCCGAGCTCGTCCTCCTCCGCATCGGGCATACGAAGTTCGACGCTGCCGTGCCCCGAGGCCGGACTCGCGCCGTCCTTGTTCGCAGCGGACGCCCGCCGTGCCCTGGGTGCGGTCATGGGCTGCGCTGCTGCAGCCGATCCGTTCCTGACATGGGTCCGTGACTGCGCGTATGGACCAGACCCTGCCACCGCTCCGCGATGTCCGCGGTGCCCACGGGGAGATCGAACTGGTCGAGGATCCGCATGACGATGTGATCCACGAGGTCGCTGATGCCGTTCGGGATGTCGTAGAAGGCCGGCATCGGGGGGACGATGCGGACTCCCATGCGTGAGAGGGCGAGCATGTTCTCCAGATGGATCTCGCTGAGCGGTGTCTCCCTGGGCACGAGGACCAACGGGCGGCGTTCCTTCAGCGTGACATCGGCTGCGCGGGCGATGAGGTTGTCGGCCAGGGGGCCATGCCGCACCGCCGAAAGCGTCTTCATGCTGCACGGGACGATGACCATGCCCGCGACCGGAAAGGAGCCGGAGGAGATCGTGGCACCCAGATCGCCGAACTTGTGTGTCACATCGGCGAGTTCGGCGAAGGATCTGCTGGTGTAGGGCGTCTCCACCTCGATGGTGGAGCGGGCCCAGGTGCTCAGCACGAGATGGGTCTCCACCTGCGGCACCTCCCGCAGGATTTCCAGTAGGCGAACAGCGAGCGGGGCCCCGGTGGCACCGATACTCACCGGCCCAGGGCCCCACCCTCACCAACGGGGCTGGGCCCTACAAGCCACGCCTGCCGGGGACGAGATGCCTCCCGTTCTCGTGAACATCGACTTCGGCAGCGGCGGGCCGCCTCCCGAAGTGCCGTACATCTGCTGTCGGGATCCGATCCGTGGATAGAACCACCCCGTCGCTGAGGAGGTGTCAGGCGGGATGGTGGGGCAGTTCCTCGTCGGCGCGGCCGGTTCCGAGGGTCCGCCGCGGAGACGGGGGCGCCGCCGGGCGCGTGCCGAGTACGCCTCGGGCTCGCAGTTCGTCGAGGTCGGACAGGCGCTCTCCGGGAAGAGCGCCGAGCAGGTCGGCCTGGGCGGCGCGGATGCTGGGCGCGGGAGCCTGGGAGCCTGCGCCAAGGGCGCGGCGGACGGTCATGTCGGTCATCGTACGGGCAGCACATCACCGGTTGGCGCGGCCGCCGGGATCGTGGTCCAGGAGCAGCGTGTTGGCCCTGGCCTGCGGTGGTCGGGCCTGTGGTCGGTCTACGTCGGCCCGTGGTCGGGCCCGTGGTCGGGGCGGGCCCGGCGTACGGGCCGCCTGGTTGAGGACCTGGACCTCACCGATCCGCGCACTCCCTTTGCCCCGGGGAGGGTGGATGAGGGTGACCTCTCTCCTGCAGAGAGAGGTGTCGGCCCTGGGGCGGTGCTGACCCACGGGCGGTGACCTGCGGCGCAGCGAACACCGGTCAGGGGTGTTGGCAATTGGCAACCTGTTGAACAACCCGTTGGACGACCCGTTGCGCAACTAGATGCGCAACCTGTTGAGCAACCCGGTGCCCCGCTCCCTGAGGGCTTGTGCCGAGCCACGATAGTTGGCACCTGGCCACGCTGGTTGGCGTCGCCCTCGCTCATCTATGCCATGATTCGAGGGTGGATATGACCGACGTCACGCGTGCGATCACGGCTGCGACTTCGGTCGCCGCATCGCTCGACCTGCCAGCCAACGATGCAGTCGTTCTCCACAACTCGAACAAACTGGCACTGCGGCTGACGCCATGCGACGTCTTTGCCCGGGTCGCCCCTGTGGGACAAGAGGTTGCACAGTTCGAAGTCGATCTCGCTCAGCAGCTCACCGAGGTCGGATGCCCGGTGTGTCCCTTGGAACCTCGGGTGGAACCGCGTGTGTACACGCGCGATGGCTTCGCAGTGACGCTGTGGACCTACTACGAGCCCGTGACACCTCACACCTCACCAGTCGACTATGCCAAGGCGCTGGAGCAGCTGCACGCCGGCATGCGCGAGGTCGATGTGCGGAGCCCGAGGTTCACGGACCGGATCACGGAGGCGGAAGAAGTTGTCGCCGACCCGGATCGCTCGCCGGAGCTCACCGACGCGGACCGCGTGTTCCTCAGCGGCAGGCTGGCAAGCCTGCGACGAGCGATCGACGACCGCGGCGCCGTGGAGCAGCTGCTCCACGGCGAGCCGCATCCAGGCAATGTGCTCAGCACGAAGAACGGCCCGTTGTTCATTGACCTTGAGACGTGCTGCCGTGGACCCGTCGAGTTCGATCTCGCCCATGTCCCCGAGGCTGTCTGCGAGCACTACCCAAGCGTTGACCAAGGGCTGCTGGACGAGTGTCGGCAGCTCGTTATCGCGATGGTCGCTGCGTGGCGTTGGGAGCTTGGCGACCAGTTTCCGAATGGGAGGCGATTCGGAGAGGAATTCCTGCGCTTGCTGCGCGAGGGTCCTCCTTGGCCGACACTCGACACAGTGACCAGGCGACTGGATGGTCTGTAGAAATCGCCGAAGGTCACGTGAAAGCGGCGAGGAACCAAGCGACGAGACTGTCGCCGTTGCAACCCCCATGCGCGTCGGCCTCTCTGCCGCGCTGAACCATGGAGCCGGTGCCAACAAACGTGGCAATTCATTATAGATGCCAAGAATCTTGGCCAGACGGTGCCAACTGGCGTGGCCAGGCTGTTGGGAGCCCCAGGTCACACAGCCCAATTAGTGCCAACTATCGCGGCCCGGCACACCCGCTAGTGCTGGATTCCTTAAAGGTAGTAGATATACCGGCGGCGTAGGTGGCGGGTATATCTACTACCTTTAAGGAATCCAGCACTGAGTCCACTGCAAATTGGCCTGCGTTCGGCAGACACCGGGCGCACTGCTCCCCGCTCTGGCCGTGCTGCACGGCCTCCCGGCCGGGACACGGTTCGCGGACCTATACCTCACTACCGGCGGGCAGTTGGCCACCGACCCGGCCCCCACCTCTACTGCGGTCTGCTACCGCCAGGCTGGAGGATTACCTCCAGGCCGTATTCGAACGTTCGGGTAGAAACCTGGAGCGACAGGCACCGCTTCACATCGTGAATACGAAGCCATCGGCCCCGGCGGCGGCCGAATCCCCACCCCAAGCAATACCAGCGGGCCGAGCGCACGTTCACCTTCTGTGTCGCTTGGTCTGTTCGGGGGTGGACACCGAACGGATGAAGGCGATCGTGCGCGAACGCATGCCTTCGCGGCGCACCCTGATGATTTCATCGAACGGGGGATCGAAAGCATGGCGGATCGGCTTGGTGTGCATCTTCACCGCACAGTCGAGATCGGTGCACAGGAGAAGGCCGACTGCGTTCAGGCGTTCGCGTTTGTCGCGTGATGGGAGTTGAGCGGTGAACAGTGACACCTCGTTGAACCGGCGGACGGACCGGCACAGATCGCACATCATCGCGCGCGATCCGTGTGCCGCGTCATTCGGGGCCTGCCGCAGCAGCACTCCCAACGCCTGGCCGTCAGCCTCGGTGACGAGGTAGGCGCGCTTTGGAGCGCGCAGATCTCGCCATCCGAGGTAGTCGATCCGATGCCACGGGGCGTCGTCGAACCAGGCCGGTAGCCGAACCTTCTTTTCGGTTGGGTCCAGGTTCACGATCGCGCCGCGCACCTCTTCCCTGGTCATGGGGCGCATGGCTCCTCCTGGCGCGTTGCACACGGGTACCACGTGTATCGAGACGGGGGCTGGAGTGAAGGAATCTTGTGCGTCGAGGCGTCGACACGCTTGCTCACCATGCTTCGCCGGTGAGAATGGGTCTCGGAACGCTGCACGGACTGACCATGTTCGTTGCTGGCGTCCTGTGCCACGACGCGACGAGGTGCGGCACCGGGGCACGCGAGCCCGGCCTGATCCAAACGAAAGACCCTGGGCGCACCAAGGCCAGCGCATTGTCGTCGTCGGCGATCTGGTTGGCGCCGAGCTCACCGCAGGGCAGGCGCTGATGGATGATCACCCACCAGCCGTCGGGCCGTACCGACATGCTCAGCGTCCCCGATCGGCTGTCTCACAGCGCCGTACTCATTGAACAGAGACCAACTCACCGCCCATTGCCGCGTGACGGCTGGTGCCCACAGCAAGGTGAACGCCAAAGCGGACTCTGACGACGAGACTCCCATGGACCACGAACTGCAACACGCCCTGTCCAGTGCTCACGCATTCAGAGAGTGCGACGCCCGTTCGCCATGTGCACGTTTCCAGGCACCCACTCCCCCGGCCCGAGGGGCTATGACGTGGGCGTCCTGGCAGGCAGTCCATCGGCCTCGTCGCGTCGGCCTGATCCTGCCGGGTGCTCCGCGTCCTCTGCTGCGCAACCATGGGTCCGGGCCGCTTGTGCGCCTCGGAGCAGGGTGGCAATCAGGATCGCTCCGCCGGCTGTTACTACGAGGGCGGCCACCGCAGCGATCCGCATCTCGTGGCTGAAGGCGTCGAAGGCCACCCTGCGCAGAGCCTCTGCGGTCCGGTGCGGCAGGGCCGCAGCGGTTTCGGCGGCGGCGCCGAGAGTCTCCTCCGCGCCCGCCCGCTGCTCGGGGGTGAGGTCGGCGGGGGCCTGGGACTCCATTTGTGAGCGATAGACGGCTGTGCCGATACTGCCCAGAACCGCGATACCCAGCGCGCCGCCGAACTCGGCGGAGGTCTCCGCCAGGGCGGAGGCCGCCCCGGCCCGCTCGGGCGGCGCGGCCGACAGGATCACCTCGGTGACCACGGCGGACACGCCACCGATGCCGATGGAGACCACAGCCAGGGCGCTCACCAGGTGCACGATGCTCGAGTCGGTCTCGATAAGAGCCAGTGCGACGTAACCGGCGGCCGCCACCACCAGCCCGGCAGCCATCACGTTCGGCTTGCCGATGCGCGGCGCCATCGCGGTGGCCAGGGCGATACCCACGGGCATGACGAGGAACGTGGGCAGTGACCACAGGGCCGACTCGAACGGACTCATGCCCAGGACAAGCTGCATGAACTGCCAATTGAACAACGAGAAGCCGACCATCGCGAAGGTCGCCAGGGCGTCGATGAGCAGCGGCACGTTGAACCGGCGAGTGCGGAACAACGCGAGGTCGATCATCGGATGGGCGGCCGTGCGCTGGCGGCGGACGAACAGGGCTCCCACGCCGAGTCCGGCAGCGATGCAGACTGCGCCGGGCCAGGCGAAGCCGTGCTCCGCCGTCGTCTTGATGCCGTAGATCACGGCGAGGACGGCCACCAGGGACAGCAGGGCGCCGAGCAGGTCGAAGCGGCCCGGCACGGGGTCGCGGTACTCGGGCAGCAGCAGCGGTCCGAGTACCAGCAGCAGGATCATCACGGGCACGTTGATCAGAAAGACCGAGCCCCACCAGAAGTGCTCAAGGAGCAGACCGCCGATGATGGGGCCGACGACGGCACCGCCGGCGAAACCGGCTGTCCAGACGCCTACGGCGGTGGCCCGTTGGCGTTCGTCGGAGAACATGTTCCGGATCAGGGAGAGAGTGGAGGGTGCCAACGTGGATCCGGCGATGCCCATGAGCGCGCGGGTCGCGATGAGCGTCTCGGGGCCGGTCGAGTAGGCCGCCAGGATCGAGGCGAGGCCGAAGGCCGCGGCGCCGATCAGCAGCACGCGCCGCCGTCCGATCCGGTCGCCGAGGGTGCCCATCGTGATCAGTAGGCCGGCCAGCAGGAAGCCGTACGAGTCCATGATCCACAGCAGTTCCGCACTGCTCGGGTGGAGGTCGGCCGTCAGGGACGGGAGCGTGACGAACATGACGGACATGTCCATGGACGCCAGGACGCACGGCAACACCAGGACGGCGAGCCCGATCCACTGCCGTGCTCCGGCTCTCTTGCTCTCTTCAGTCATGTCCTTCACTCACTCCTGTTCCTTCGATTGGTGGCGGAAGGTCGACAACCACGAATTCCGTCACCCTGTGCGTACCAAGTACGCGTCACGCCGTGTACAGCATAAGCAGGCAGGCACCCTGTACTGCAAGAGCTTTCTTTATCCACTGATCTCTCGGTTAACGTGGTTCGCTGCACCGGGTGAGCTAGACTTTCGTCACGCTGTCGGGCGCGTAACGAAAAGGAGTGTGGTGATGTCTGAGCAGTCCGTATGCGCGAGCTGCGGAAGAGGTCTGGAACCTGCGGAACGGGGGCGGCCGCGACGGTACTGCTCCCACGCCTGCCGGGCGCGGGCCTACCGGGCACGAAGGACTGACGCGCCGGCCGGGCTCCCGGAGGGAGGCGTCCTGGGCAGTGGTGTGCCGGAGGACGGCGGCAGTGCACCCCAGCTGACCGTCGAGCGCATCGTGCGGGCCGGGATCGATGTCGCAGACACGGAGGGGCTCGACGCTCTGTCGATGCGCCGCGTCGCCACGGACCTCGGCGCGAGCACTATGGCCCTGTACAGGTACGTTGCATCCAAAGACGACCTGGTGGCCCTGATGGTGGAGGCCGCACTGACAGCCGTCCCGCTGCCCGACACACTGCCGCGGAACTGGCGACACGGCCTCGAACGGGCCGCCTACCGCGACTGGGAGCTGTACCACCGCCACCCGTGGATCCTGTCGAAGGTCCTGGTGACGGCCTGGACACACTCCAGCCCGGCACTCGCCGCGGACAGCGAGAGCGCCTTCTCCGCATTCGACGGACTCGGTCTCGAACCCGCTGACGCGTTCCGTTACATGTTCATGTTCGCCTCCTACGTACAGGGGGTGGCCCTGACCTACGTCAGCGACGTGGAGGCGGAACGGCAGGCTCGAAGCACCGGTCGGCGAACGGCCCACGAGCCGGACGACGAACACAGTTCGCTCTACGAGCCCGGCGCATACCCACGGCTCGGCCCCGCAATGCTCGCGGGCGCCAACCCCTGGGACCTCGACGCCCTCTTCGCCGCAGGCCTTGCCGGCGTGCTGGACGGCATCGCCGCCGACATCGCACGGCGTGGCATCGAGGCATAGTTGTGGCGGGCGGGCCGTCGACTGTGGTTGCGTTCGGCGCTCAGGCCAGAGTGGCCAAGTATCGCGCCCCTGCTGAGCGCTCCTGGAACAGTTCAGGCAGGGCGGAAGCCCAGCACATGCGCATTTCCGCTTCCATAAGGAACGACACGGAAGATGGACCCGTGCATGAGCCCCGGTGGACGGCTGCGGGGAGTCAGCCGTCCCAGTCGGGGCACTGGCCACCGGCATCGGGTTCCTGCCGCGCACCCTGGCCCCGGCCGACCTCGGCGTGCTGACACTCCCGCCGTACCGAAGCAGGGGTCACGCTCGACGCCTTGTGCGCGCGATCTCCGGCACACCCTCGCAGGGGAAACGAACCGCAGTTCCACTGCCGGCTCGGCAAATGAACAGATGGCGGAACGGCTGGAGTGGGCCGGGTCGCGGGATGTTCCGGCCGATGTGGCACTTCGGGCACGGATCGTGTTGTGGTCCGTGAGGGGCGGCGGCACAAGGACACCGAGCTTGCCGGTGTGGCGCTGCTGATGGTGGACCGCTGCAAGGTCCCTTATGCCGAGGGGGCTTGCCGGTTTGGCGGAGAACCGCCGTGGCGGGCCGCGTACCCGGGTGCCGCCGCAGGTGCGGACTTGAGGAATCGCATGTGGATCCTGGTTCCGGATCATCACCCGTCAGTCCATCCGCCTTGGCACTCTCGCAAGCGTCAACGTCCTGGTCAAGCGGTCACGGTCGTCTGGGTGTGACCGCAGCCAGTCCCGAAGCATCAGGTGCCGGGGTGACATCTCTCCCTCGTGAAGTTTTTTGGTCGCTTGACCTATATTGGGTGTCATGAATGACGAACTCATCTTTGACGCCGACGGACCTGTGCTCCTGGTCGGCGGATACGGCACGGTCGGCGCGGAGCTCGCACGGATGGCGGCCCCCTCGTGGCCGCTGATACTGACGGGACGGACCGTGCAGCGCGGACAGCGACTGGCGGACGAGACGGGCGCGGAACTGCGCACCTGGGACCTGGCGGATCCGGCACCGTTCCGGGCGGAGATCAGCGCGGTTGTCACCGTGGTCAACGATCCGGACGACCGGGTGCTGCGCGCCGCGATCAGCGGCGGGGTGCCGTTCGTGGACGTCACCCGCTGGACCACGCGGTTGCAGCGTGCGGCCACCGTCGCGGCAATGTCGGGCCCGATCGCACCGGTACTGCTGTCCTCTGCGTGGATGGGAGGTGTGACCAGCCTCGTCGCCGCCTGCCTCGGCGACCGGTTGGGCGGCGCGGACACGGTCGACGTGGCCATTCGCTGGGACCTCGCCGACCGGGCGGGCTCGGACTCGGTGGAGTTCATGGACCGCCTCGGACTGGACTACGAGGTGATGCGGGGCGGGCAGCGGCACACGGTCATGCCGCTGAGCGATGCCGGCCGCGTCCGTATCGGGGAGACACTCACCCGGGTCGCCAGGATCGACACCCCCGAGCAGTTCACTCTCCCCCTCACCCTCTCCGCGCAGACCGCAACCACCCGGATCGGCTTCAGCTCGCCCGCGTCCACGGCGGCCCTGCTGGCCGCCAAGCGGCTCGGGTTCTTCCGCTGGGGCCGCGGCGAGTGCTTCACCGGTGCACGCCGCGGATTGCTGTACGCACCCGGCGAGGGAGGCACGGCTCAGCTCCGCATCGATGTCACACGTGGGGGCGACACCCTCTCCGCGACCGTGACCGATCCGGCCGGGCAGGCCCACCTGACCGCCCTGGGCGCCCTGATGGGGCTGCGCCGGGTACGCGGCGAGGACGGCGCCCCGGCACCGAGCGGCGTGGTTTTCCCCGAACAGCTCCCGAGTCCGCAGAACGTGCCGTCGGACCTTGCCGCGCAGGGCGTCGACCTGGTTGTGCGCAGGGCCGTGCGCGACGAACACGCAGAGGGCAGGGCGGCATGAGCGACCGGTCCCCGGAGCAGGAGAAACGCACGGCAACCACGACCAAGGGTGCCCAGCGGCGCGCTCTGATCCTGGACGCCGCCGAGCAGATTCTCTTCGAGTCCGGGTACGGCGAGCTGACCATGCGGGCGGTGGCGGCCACGGCACAGACGCGCCTGGGGCACGTCCAGTACTACTTCCCCTCCCGCACCGAGTTGATCGCCGCCGTCCTGCGCCGCACCCTGGCCCGTTCGCTCGACAGGCTGGCCCCGTTGTTCACCGACGCGGCCGCGCACACTCCGCCGGGCGCGGAGGGGCTGGTCCGTCAGCTTCTGGCCGAGCACGATGATCCGCGACTCGTGCGGGTCTACGCCGAGTTGTGGGCACTGGCGGGCCGTGATGAAGCCGTCGCGACGGTCCTGCGCGCCTTCTACGGCGATTACCAGAACCATGTGGCCGGGTTCCTCCGCGCCCGCGACCCCGCTCTCCCCGACGCCGTCTGCCAGGCACGGGCAAGGGTTTTCACCACGCTGATCGAAGGAGCGGCGCTCTTCCGGTCCGGCATCGCCGCCCAACGCACCGAGGCCGCCGACGTGGAACTCATCAACACGGCCACCGCCTTGCTCGGCTGACGGCGCCTGTGGAAGCGCGCGGTGGCACCGGCGTGTGGCTTCGTTCACTCCAGCGGTTCTGGCTCAACTTCCGTGCCGAGCAACGCTCCGTTATGGCTGGACGTCGAAGAGGGCGATGGAAGGTGGCGGCGGGACAAGCACTGCGCGGAGGCGGGCGAGTATGGCCCGCCACTGCTTCCAGTCCTCCGGGTCGACCCAGTTCGAGGCCGGCCCAGTCTCGTCGCTGGTGATGCGGGCGAGGGCTTCGTCAGCGAGTGCCCGTAGATCGGAAGAGAACACGGGCATGGGTGTTTCCGGGCCGTAGGGCGTGTCGACGGGTTCGCCTCCCGGGCATTGCGCCGCGATGAGTGCGGCGGCGGCCACCGCCTCGTCGCGCTCCTGGCCTGGCATGGTGACCGCGGCGGCCTGCGCGACGGCCCGGACACCGCTGTTCCCCAGTACCCGGGCCTCCGCAGCCATCAACAGCCACCGCTGCCGCTCGTCCAGATGCGGGAACAACACAGCCAACTTCACAGCGAGTTGGTCACGAGTTGCGTCCGGGATGCGCGTACCACGCCAACGAGCTTCAGGACGGGAAGCAACACCTTTACGGCGATGCGCTGGGCGGCCCGGGGCTGCACCAGGTGTACGACCACCGGGTTGGAGTCCTGGGCCTCGTCCAAGAGCACGAAATCCGCCTTGCGCTTCGGCTCGGTGAGGGCCCGCGCCTTGAGGTAGTAGTCGTGGGTGTAGCGGTGAGGGCTGGTCGGGCCCTGGGGCTCGCGCCACAGCTGGTGGGCGTGCGGCGGGATCTGCGCCGCAGCTCCTGCATCTGCGCTCAGCCGGCCGATCCGGTAGCCGCTTCCAGGGGGCAGACGGATCCAGTAGCGGTCTGCGGCGAACACCACCGCGTAGGGCTGGGCTCAGGACGGGGCGTAGACATAGGGCAGGGCGTTGCTGTTCCCGGCCGGGGTGTGTGCCACGACATTCACCGTGCCGGGCGTTCCGCCCGGGGAGGTCGCGACGACCTGGGTGTCGGAGATCGCTGAAAACGAGGCCGGGAGGCCGCCGAAGGTCACTGCGTCGGTGAAGGTGAGGTTGCTGCCGCCCAGCACGATCGCGTCGCCGCCGAGATCAGAGCCATTGGAAGGGGTGAGGCTGGTCAGGACGGGTGCTCCCAGATATGTGTAGTGCGGATTCCCGGTGGTCGTCGCCGTGCTGGTCCCGCCCGGTGTGGTGACGGTGACGGTGACCGTGCCAGACCCGGCCGGAGCGGTCACGGTCAGCTGGCTATCGGAGACCACGTTGATGGTGGTGGCCTGGTTCCCCCCGAAGCTCACGGCGCTGGTGAGCGTCAGATTAGCGCCGAGGACGGTGACGGTGTTGCCTCCGGTGGCTGGGCCGAGATGTGTGGACAGCTCGTTGACGGTGGGCGCGGCGATGTAGAAATAGGGTAGGGGATTGCTGGTGCCGCCGGCCGTGGTGACCGTGACGCTGACCGAGGACGGTGGCCCGGCTGGCGCACTGACGGTGATCTGGGTGGGGGTGTTGGTGAGGATGGTTGCCGAGTTATTCCCGAACTTCACCAAGATGGCGCCGGAGAGGTTGGTCCCGTTGATGGTGACCGTATTGCCGCCTGAGGTGGGGCCTGAGGTGGGGACGAGTCCGCCGGAGAGGGTGTTTTCACCCGAAGTCGGATCGGAGACAGGTCTGAGACTGCTGAGAGCCGGGACTGAGGTGTAGGTGAAGAGCACGTTTTGGGTGCTGGTCCCTGTCGGCGTCGTGACCGTGGCTTTGACCGTACTGGTTCCTGTGGGGGTCTTGGCCGTGATCTGTGTATCGCTCACGAGGACGAAGTCGGCGCCGTTGGGGCCGAACCTCACCAAGGTGGCGTCGGTGAAGCCGGAGCCGGTGATGGTGACGCTGGTACCCCCGGCTGGAGCACCTTGGGCGGGGCTGACGTTGGTCACTACAGGGGCCATGAGGCTCTTCTCCTTCTCCTAGCGCTTGGGGCGGCAACGCCCCGTGACCTGGCCGACGATTGTCGCCCAGGCCACGGGGCGTTGCCGCCCATCCGCGCCACGTTCTGCGGACGGACCGCGACTTGGTGATCGTGCCGTCGGGGTGCCCGGTTATCCCCGACGGTCAGGTGATGGTGAAGGCCTGGGCATTGGAATTGCCGCCACAGGTGTGGACCGTGATGGTTCCGGCCCCGGTGGCGAGTCCGCCGGGCACGGTGGCGGCGAGCTGGGTGTCGCTGATGGGCGTGAAGACCGCGGTCGCGGTGGCGGTGGCGCTGTCGGTGAAGGTGACGGTGTCGACGTTGACGAAACCGGTTCCGTTGACGGTGATCTGGTCCCCTGCCGTACCCGATGTGGGAAGCACCGAGGTGATGGCCGGCGCGAGGTAGTAGTCGATCTGGGTGGTGCCCGAGGTGCTGGTACCGCCGGCGGTGGTGATGGTCACCGGCTGGGTCGACACCGTACCGACCTGGCCCGGGTTGGTCGGCGCGGTGAAGGTGACCTGGCTCGACTGGGTGGGGGTGACCGCTACGTTGCCGACGGTGCCCACCCCCACCTGCGTTCCGGAGAGGAAGTTGGTGCCGAACAGCGTCACCGAGCCGCCCGAGGCGGCTGGCACACAGGTGACGCTCAGCCCTGTGGTGGTCGGCGTGGCGATGACGAAGAACGGTAGCGCGTTGCTGGTAACGCCGGCGCTGCTGGTGACGCTGACCGAAACCTGGCCGGAGCACGGCGCCGCGCTGGGCACCACGAAAGTGACCAGCGTGGCGGTGACGCTTGCCGGGGTGACCGCCGCCGAACCGAAGTTCACCCTCGTGGTGGTGGACAGACCGGTTCCGTTGATCTGGACGGTGTTCCCGGGCCTGCCTTGGTTCGTGGTGGTCGTCGTGTCCACCAACGAAGTGATGGTTGCCATGATCTTTCTCCTTCGAACGTACCGCTCTGCCTGGGCGCGCAACCGCATGGGATGTCCCAGTGGGCAGTGGGGCGAGAAGGACATGTGAAGACCCGTCGCCTTCAGGGCGCCTGGGCGGGTCGTCCTAGGTGAAGCGACGCGGCTCCACATCACGGGGCGCCGTAATTCTCGCTTGCTACGATTTAAGCGATCGAGCTAAAAGCGCGAAAGGTGGATTTGACGCATTAGGGAATTCATATGGACGTAGGATTAAAGCCTGTCTAGGCGACTTGTACTACCGTCGTGCGCCCCTCCCGGGGGCACTGTCAGGTTGAGTGGGGCGTCGGGGTGCGTGGGCGTACCTGGCCGGGGTGGTGGCGTCTGGTTCAGGTCGCGGTGGATAGACCGACGGTGCGGATGATCTGGTCCCAGATCGCGAAGCGGATGATCATTTTGGTGTGGTGGCCGGTCATGAGGTGGCGGCGGGGTCGGAGTGAGGTGAGATGCCGCTGAACGAGGCCAGGAACCGTTGCGCCGCGCCGACGGATCGGAACCTTTTTATGGCGCGTTCGCGTGGCCGGGTCGGTTGATGGGAGTTCTCGGCCCGGTTGTTCAGCCCCTTGTGACTCCGGTGCTTCACCGAAACGGCAGCCGTGGCTACTGAATTTGAATGTGTGATGTCGGTCTGATCGTGCTCAAGCGCCCATGGCCAGGCCAGTGCCCGCGAAGCAGCCGTTGATCAGGTGTGGACGGTACTGGATCTTCTTGAGACTGCGTTTCACGACGGTGGCCACCTGGTCGAAGTTCGCGGTGGCCAGGTTGCCGAATGGTGCGTTTGACCAGCGACCAGGTGCCTTCCTGTGGGTGGAGGTCGGGCGCGTGGGCGGGGAAGTGGAGCACCGTCAGCCAGTCGTCGTTCTCGGCGATGAAAGCCCTCATCACCCCTCCCCAGAGTGCCCACCCGGTCGGAAGTCCGCACAGCCCAGTGTCTCTGTCCCACAAGCCCTGCCCCGGCCCGCGAATGGATCACGCGGCACGAGGCAGGGCTTCTGGTTCCACCGTGCGCCGTCCGATGGTGCTCACTCCCGCTCGCTCGGCTGCCAGACGCTGCAGGGCTGGCTCGGGAGGCCCGCATGCGCTATTGTTGATCTTGACAGTTCGCCGCAACTTGCGGTGGCTGACGTTGCGTTGGTGGTCCAAGGAAAGACATCCCGCTTCCCGTGGGGAAATGCAGGTGCAAGGCCTGCCCAGCGCTCGCTCACGAAGCCCTTCCCTCCACGAGGGAAGGGCTTCGTCATGTGGGCTATCCGATGGCGAGGATGGTCGCCGTGGCGGAATGCTCCTCGCACGCGGTCCTGGACGCGGTGATCGGTGGCTGGAAGGACTCCGAGCGGATCGTGTCCGACGAACTGGAGCGACACGTCGGCGACGGCACGTTACTGCTGGCCGATCGCGGCTTCTGGGGCCTTGCTCGCCGGCACCGGCTCCGTGACCGCGGCGCCCACCTGCTGTGGCGGACGGACCGGTGGATCGCCCGCAGGGTCGAAGACGTTCTGGCGGACGGAAGCTATCTCGCCCGGATCGAGGCGAACAAGCACAGCAAGGCGACCGGGACCGCCAAAGCCTCGCCGGCGCTGGTGCTGGTGCGGGTGGTCGAGTACCGGTCGACGGCCGGGCTGAAGTCATTCGGCTGATCACCAGCCTGATTGACCACGAGAAGTACCCGGCCTGCAAGCTCGCTGAACTGTACGCACGACGCTGGGAGATCGAACTCGTCTTTGACGAGATCAAGACCCACCAGCGCGACAGACCTGTTCTCCGCTCGCAACCCCGGATGGCGTTCGGCAAGATATCTTCGCCCACCTGATCGTCCACTACCCCACCCGGGACCTGCTCGACGAGGCCGCCCGCATCGCGCAGTGTGCGGCGGAGCGGACCTCGTTCACCCGGGCCCTGCACGTCGTCCGCCGGTCGGTGATCGCACCGACCGGCTTTTCCCCCTCAGCACGCAGCCGTGACCGCCGCCTCGGCGTCGCCGAGATCACCTGGGCCTTGCTGGCCCGGCGACGGTCACGAGACTGCCCGCGGAAGCTCAAGTCGTGCATTGCCCCGTTCAGCAGCAAGGCCTCCGACGAACCCGCCAGCCAGCTCCGGCCAGCCGTCATCATCGCCCTGAACCACAGATGGCAGTGGCCCCAAAAGCAACTGCATTGGATCGGATGACCTGGGGGGGGTGGTGTCACCGGGCCCGGGAGGTGCCGTCGGAGACGCTGATGAGAGGTCCGGCCACTGCCCGGTCCGGCGCAATGCCGGTCAGCTCGCGGGCAGCAGGTCTGCATAGCGTGGATGCGCGCGTACGACACCACTGCCGAGGCCGGCCCCGTCAACTCGTATGGAGAGGTGCGATGTTCGACACCGAAGACGTGGGCGTGCGCCTCGGCCTGGACGTCGGTAAGAGTGCTCATCACGGCCATGGACTCACCCCGGCCGGGAAGAAGGTCTTCGACAAGCAGCTGCCCAACAGCGAGCCGAAGCTGCGGGCCGTGTTCGAGAAACTGACCGCGAAGTTCGGCACCGTTCTGGTGATCGTGGACCAGCCCGCCTCCATCGGTGCTCTCCCGCTGGCCGTGGCCCGGGACGCGGGCTGCCAGGTCGCCTACCTGCCCGGCCTGGCGATGCGCCGGATCGCCGACCTGTATCCGGGCGAGGCGAAGACCGACGCGCGTGACGCGGCGGTGATCGCGGACGCGGCCCGCACCCTGCCGCACACCCTGTGCTCCCTGGAACTGACCGACGAGATCACCGCCGAACTGACCGTCCTGGCGGGCTTCGATCAGGACCTCGCCACCGAGGCCACCCGCACATCCAACCGGATACGCGGCCTGCTCACCCAGTTCCACCCCAGCCTCGAACGCGTCCTGGGACCACGCCTGTACCACCAGGCCGTCACCTGGCTGCTCGAACGCCACGGATCCCCGGCCGTACTGCGAAAGGCCGGACGCCGCCGCCTCGTCGAACTCATCCGGCCCAAGGCCCCACGCATGGCCACCCGGCTGATCGACGACGTCTTCGACGCACTCGACGAGCAGACCGTCGTCGTGCCAGGGACCGGCGCCCTCGACATCGTTGTGCCCTCCCTGGCCCGCTCGCTCGCCGCCGTCCACGAACAACGCCGGGCCCTGGAAGCACAGATCAACACCCTTTTGGAGGCTCACCCTCTTTCCCCGGTCCTGACGTCGATGCCCGGCGTCGGAGTCAGAACCGCCGCAGTCCTGCTGACCACCGTCGGCGACGGCACCAACTTCCCCACCGCCGCCCACCTCGCCTCCTACGCCGGCCTCGCCCCCACCACGAAATCCTCCGGCACATCGATCCACGGCGAGCACGCACCCCGGGGCGGAAACCGGCAGCTCAAACGCGCCATGTTCCTCTCCGCCTTCGCCTGCATGAAGCCCGATCCGGCCTCCCGCGCCTACTACGACAAGCAATGCGCCCGCGGCAAAACCCACACGCAGGCCCTCCTCCACCTCGCCCGCCAACGCACCAGCGTCCTGTTCACCATGCTCCGAGACGGCACCTTCTACGAGTCCCGGACCCCCACCATCGCCCTCGCCGCATAACCAAGAAACACAGCACAAATGCGGCAGCACCGCCTTGACGAAGAACATAGAGGCCCCCCTCGCGCACCGGCCAAGTGGCGGGGGGCGCCCGTCTCAGGGTTTCAGGACCCCGTCGGCCACGGCGGCGACCACGCCGTCCACGTCGCAGGTTTGTCCCTTGACGAATTCGGGGACGATGGCGAGCTTGACGACGCCGGAGACGTCGATCGTCACGGTTTGGGGGCGGTTGATCTCCACCCTGACGTTCTTACGGAGCTTGCCGTCACCGATGACCGCCAGCCGGCCGGACACCGCGACACCGTCGTCGTCCAGGCCCGCGGTGAAGGTCAGCGTCTTGTACTTCTCGTTGATGCTGTACTCAAGGCCCGACTGACAGAGGTAGGTGATGACCATGGCGCCGGGATAGGGCTTGCCGCCCATGGTCACGTCCTGGATCGAGAAGATCTGGTCGGGGGCTATCCCGAGCGGGGTGAGGTCGGCCAGGAGCACCTCGTTGGCCGGTGGCGGCGCGGTGCCGGAGGGCGACCGCGTCTCGGCGCCCTCCGGCGCGTCCGGGGGCGCCGCCGTGACGGTGGTGGTGGCGGTCACCGTCTCAGTGACGGTCACGGTCCTGGCGGAGGGCGAGTCGACCACGGTCGGCAATCCGAAGAAGCCCAGCAGGAGACCGATGACAGCGGCGCCCGCCGAGATGAGGGCGGCTATCTCGCCCAGTCGCCTCCGCGTCACCGGGGGGCCCGGATCCGGTTGGGGGCCCGGACCGGGGGCAGGCGTTGGGGGTGCGGGGGGTAACGGCGGCCTCGTACCGTCGTCGGGCGGTGGCACTGTACTCACAGAACGGGTCCTTTCCTCGCATGATCGCAGTGCATTAAACGGGCCCGGCGGCACGTTTCGCTAGGGCCTGTCCGATGGGTCCGTAGGACATGCTGTGTGACTCCTATGCTTTGGTGCCATGGGGAACATGCTCACGCACGAGGCCAGCGCCTTCATCAATTTCCGGGACTACAAGTTCCAGGGTTCAAGGGCGCACGGCTTCAAGTGGGTCGACGTCGAGCATCTGCGGCTCTCGCCGGAGCCCGTCGGTGACAGGGAACTGCTCGCGGCAGTCATCGGGCATGAACAGTTCCGGGACGACTCTGCAGGCGGCGGAGTACTGCCGGAGGGACCCAGCCACGCCCGTATTGGCTGAGGCTGGTCACTCCCGACGTCTTCGAAGCCGTCAGGCGAGGGAAGAGCGCGGAGATTCTCCGGAGGTGGATGGACCCGCTCTGGGAGGTGCCTGCCGAGCTGGAGGCAGATCTGCAGCGGGAGGTGTTCAACCGCTTGATCGCAGCCGACCACATCTACTATCTGAGCGGGCTGGGGGACGAGGCCATCCACGACTGGGGACGTGTGCAGGAGTACTTCCACGAGTTCGTGCTCATCGACTCCGACCGCCTACGAACAGATCCGCACAGCATGGGCCACAGCCGGGATCTGCTGGCGGTGGCGGTTCCCGGTGCAGAGCCGCTCGGCTGGGAGCCGACCTGGGTCAGAGGCTCGCAGGCGGATTCCCGCCTGGTGTGGACGCTGACCGGTCACCAGGGCCAGGTGACCGCTGTCGCCACCGCCGTGGTCGCCGGTCGCGCGGTGGCCGTGACCGGCAGCCGGGACGGCACCGTTCGGATCTGGGATCTTGCCACCGGACGGGAGGCCTGCCCATCCCTGCACTGCCGCACGGATGTCCGGACGGCGCTGACCGTGGAGGTCGACCGGATCGCCACGGCCACCCTGGACGGTCGCGAGGTCGCGCTACTGCTCTCGGAGCTCGCCGGCGAGCAGCGGCTCCTCCTTCTCGATCTTGCGACCGGGTCCCTGACTGGTGAGTGCGTCCGCGTCGCGGCCGTGGCGGAGTTGGCCGGCCGGAGCGTGGTGCTGACGCTGGAGGACGACCGGACCCTGCGGCTGTGGAACGTCGCCACCGGCGAGGAGCTGGGCTCGTCCGTGCCGGCGCAGGTGCTGGCTGGTCTGCACGGCTACCCGGCCGCGGTGCGCGTCGAACTCGGAGGTGCGGTGCGGACTTGGGACCTTGCCGGGAACGAGCTCGTCTCGGCGCCGGTGGACGCGGACGAGCAGGCGTACGACCCGCAGGCCGTCGCGGTGGTGGTCGACGGTCGGCTGGTCGCCTGCGCCTTCGACGCTCTCGACATCGACCATCTCCACGACGGCGACACCGCGGTGGCCCTCCTCGGTGACCTGGCGGCCGCTTGCGGACATCGATCCGGTGCACCGGTTCACGTCTCCCAGTCCGTGGTGGTGGCCGGGCGGCCGGTCACCCTGTTCCGGGCGTACGGCGGGTCGCTGCGGCTGTGGGACCGGGTGGCCGGTTCCCTGCCCGGCGCGCAGGGGTGGGTGGTGACGACCGACGAGCTGCGAGGACAACCGCTCCGGCTACCTTCCGAAGTCCCCGGCCAGGACTACTGGTTCTGGCAACTCGCCGACCCCGCACCGGCCTTGGCAGCAGACGCCGGACGCTCTGCCGCACGTGTCCTGGGCAGCGTCGTCGTCGCCGGACGCGCGCTCCAACTGGCCACCGACTCCGACCACGTGGTGCAGCTGTGGGACACCGCCACCGGGGCGGAAGTCGGTGAGCGGCCGTTCCGCCGCCACGAGGACCGGATCCGGGCCGGCGCCTTGGCCGAGGTGAACGGGCAGCTCCGGGTGGTGACGGCCGCCCTCGACCGGAGCGTGCGGCTCTGGGAGGTGGCCGGCGGGTGGCAGGTCAACGGCCCGCTCAAAGGGCACACCCGGCAGGTGTGGGACGTCGCGACGGCGATCGTGGACGGGCAACCGGTGGCCGTCACCGCCAGTGCGGACCACACCGTGCGCGTCTGGGAGCTCGGGGAACGCCGGGCACGGCGCCGCACCGAGATCCGCGGTCACAACGACGTGGTGCTGACGGCCGCCATGACCACCATTCAGGGCCAGCCGGCCGTCATCACCGCCGGTGCGGACAAGACGCTGCGCACCTGGGACCTGGCCACCGGCATACCGCACGGCGGGAACATCGCCGCCGAAGTCAGCCTGCTGGCGACGGCGGAGCTGGACGGACGCACCGTCGCGGTGACCGCGGCCCCGGACGCCACGCTCCACAGGTGGGACCTGGGTGCCGGCGAGGAGCTCGGCCAGGCCGATGCCGGACCCGTCGGCCGGATCCTGGCCCTGGCCACCGCCCGGGTCGACGGGCGAGCCGTCGCGCTGACCGGCAGCTCGGACGGCACCGCGCAGCTGTGGGACCTGGCCACCGGCCAGCACCTCGGCCGGCCCCTCACCGGCCACACCCACCGGCTCACCGCGCTCGCCACCGCCACCGTGGACGGGCGCGCGCTGGCCGTGACCGGCAGCTGGGACAAGACGGTGCGGCTGTGGGACCTGGCCACCGGCCAGCAGCTCGGCGAACCCCTGACCGGCCACGCCGACTGGGTCACCTCGGTGACCACCACGCCGAAATATTGGAAGCGGCGATCACCGACATACGGCGGCAGGGCTACGATCCGGCGGTGCTGGCGGACGAGAGCTGTGTCCGGACGTTCGCCGACCTCCTGCGGCTCGGATCCCGGAACTGGGATCTGGTCGCCGACGCGGTCGCCGCCACTCCGCCCGACGTCGAGCTGGCCGGGCGGATCCTGCGGACGAAGCTGACGTTCGAGGACAACCGCAATCCGCACATCACCTCCTTCGAGCAGGACGTACGGATCGCCAGGGACTCCCGGGCGCAGGGACACCAGCTCGGGAGCGACGCGTTTCTGCTGGCGGTCGGGCCGGTGCGGCCAGCCCTGTACCGGGCCCAGATGGCTGCCGTCAACGCTGTGGACAGCGCCCTGTCCGACGCCTCCGAGCTGGCGGGCCTGCCCGGCCGGGCCGATGAGCTACGGGGCCGGGCTGGCCGGGCCCGTACCCGGTGGGACAGGAGGCGGCTGGAGCATCGGACAGCGGAACTCGACACCCGGGCCGCCGCGCTGACGGCGGGCCGGGAGGAGCGGGTCGGGCAGGCACAGCAGCGGGTCGCCCGGTTCGTCGCGGATGTGGCCGTGACCGTGGCGCTGTTCAACGACACATTCGGGATCGACCGCCGGCAGCCCTGAGCTTGTCCGTTACGGTCGCCGGGCTTTCGTAAGGCGTACTGTCGGCACCTCGCCATCCGCCACGATGTCGGAAAGACCGTCAGACGACCCGAGACCGTCACCGAACGCGATCAGGTCAGACCATAAAGAACTTCCCAATGACGATGTCAAGCCTCAGTCGTGACGTTCCAAGGCCACGAAGTTAAGGGCGCGGGGGAAACTGCAACTCGCCTGACAGCTGGGGGCCTTGGGGCGAGGTGGGCACCACCGTCACCGCAGCAGGCATGCAAGTCACCGTCTCATCGCCGCCGCCCTCCGCACCGCCAGCGACAACCCGCTTGAGGACGTTGTGCCCACCGGGGCCGACACGGTGCACGCAGTGACCTGGAAGGACAGCACCGCCGGCCGGGCCGCCGCCCAGCAAGCCGCACTGCCCGCCCTGTTCGCCACCGCGGCCCCGACGAGCAACCGGAACGAACCGACGAAGACCGGCTTCGCGCCCGCCTCGACTGGAGCACCTGGCCCGACGTTGCCCACCACTACGCCACCGACCCCGACGACACTCTTGACCTCTACGGCATCCGCCTGTGCACCTACGCCGTTCGCATGGACTCCCGGCAGGAGGCACGGGCGTGACCGAGCAGGACGCATCCGGCCGCGACCTTGCCCGCCTTGCGCTCGCCCAGTACAAGGCCCGCCGGGTCGGACCCGGCAGGCTCTGTACTGGGCATAGGGGACGGTTCTCCTGTCGTGCTCTCAGGCCCCGCAGAACGGGATGCCTCACCCGAGGCTGACAGAGAGGGGCCCGCAGTCAGGGCGACGGGCTGGTAGGCGCCCTGGGGGCGCTCGATGGCCTCAGCATCGTCCTCATGGCGAGGATGGTGCACGTGCGTACTGGACAGTTCTACACACAGATCCAATGGATCGTGTCAAAACGCACGAATCAACCCGCCGACCCATAGCCTGACAGGTGATCACTGTACGTGATCTGTCGATCACTGTCGGTGCCATCGACGTGATTGGCGGCAGCTGACCCTATTCATGACGTGGAGGTGCCGGTGATCAGACGCAGGAGTAGGCAGACCGGGTTGGGCAGTGGCCCGGAAGCCGAGAAGAGCGAACTTCGACCAAGGCCACGGGTGTGGACGCGGACCTGCATGGCAGGGCTGGCCATGTTGGCGGGACTGACCTTGCCGGCCATCGCCCCGCCTCTGGCCTGGGCCTCGCCAGGGCCGAACGCCTACGTCGCCAACGGGGTCTCGAACAATGTGTCGGCGATCGACACCGCCACCAACACCGTCGTGGGCAACCCGATCCCCGTCGGCAACAACCCGTTGGATGTGGCGATCACTCCGAACGGCCAGCGCGCCTACGTCACCAACGTAGGCTCGAACAATGTGTCGGTGATCGACACCACGACCAACACCGTCGTGGGCAACCCGATCCCCGTCGGCAGCCTCCCGACCGGTGTGGCGATCACTCCGAACGGCCAGCGCGCCTATGTCACCAACGGGGTCTCGAACAATGTGTCGGTGATCGACACCACGACCAACACCGTCGTGGGCAACCCGATCCCCGTCGGCAACAGCCCGTTCGGTGTGGCGATCACCCCGAACGGCCAGCGCGCCTACGTCACCAACACAGGCTCGAACAATGTGTCGGTGATCGACACCACGACCAACACCGTCGTGGGCAACCCGATCCCCGTCGGCAACAACCCGTTGAATGTGGCGATCACCCCGAACGGCCAGCGCGCCTACGTCACCAACGAGCAATCGAACAGCGTGTCGGTGATCAACACCGCCACCAACACCGTCGTGGGCAGCCCGATCCCCGTCGGCAACAACCCGTTCGGGATCGCGATCGCCCCGGCCAGTCAGCAGAAGCCGTCCCTGACTATCGCCAAGAGCCTTACCGGAGAGTTCACCCGAGGCAATAGGGGCACCTACACCATCACGGTCGGCAACACCGGGCCCGGCACCACCGACGGCACCACGGTCACCGTCCGCGACACCCTCCCGCGGGGGCTCACCGCCGACCGCATCAGCGGCTCCGGTTGGAACTGCACCCGCTCCACCCTTACCTGCACCCGCCGCGATGCCCTCCTTGCGGGAAGCAGCTACCCACCCATCACCCTGACCGTCCGCATCTCCTGCAGCGCGCCCGCTCGCGTCACCAACAACGCGACGGTCACCGGAGGCGGCGACACCACCACCCACACAGCCACCGCCCCCACCACCATCAATCCCGACAGGCACTGCGGCAGGCCCGACCACCGCTGATGACGGCAGAGAAGGGCCGGCGCGGGCAATCCACATCCGCGACCGAACTCCTCATCGCGATGGCCACCGCCAGCCCTGTGCAGCAGCGAAATGCAACAAATAACCCCGCCCAGTAGTACGCCTTGGAGGCTTCGGCGAGACCGCAATGACCGTCGTTGACCGATCCAGACAGAGCTACGGATCAGAAGGCCGCCGGTTCGAGTCCTGCCGAGTGTCCAGCAGCCCAGCGGCCCTGCGGAGTGATCCACAGGGCCGCTGGCCTTTTGCAGCCGACAACAGCACCATCTGCTCCCGCCATCAGGTCACCACAACTCCGGTGCTGATCAGCAAAGAACTGGCTCGTCGGCTCAACGCAGCGCGGCCCGGTCATAGCAGAGATCGTCCCCGTCACCTCGCCCATTCGCATCCTGGGACTCGGGCCCGCGCAGCGCCCGCACTACGAACTGTTGACCGGGTCGCTGGAGACGGCCTGGCACGACGTCACTCAGAAGGTACAGGCCCTTGGGCTTGCCCGCGTTCGTCCACGGCCTTCCCAACGGGCTCGGAATCGGAACTGCGGTGGCCTGCTGGGCGCGATCCGCCGGACTCACAGCCGAGGGCCACACCACCAACTGGGACACCTGCGGGCCCGACTGCCCCCACCGACGACCCTGAACACCGCGTGCTCCCGGTCGGCGCCGTCGCCCCGGCGCTTGCGCTCGATGCGGTCGGCGTCCGGATGCCGACCCGCGTCGAACAGCAGCTTCTCCTGCCGCTCCGTCACCACCGCGCTCGGGCAGCTGATGCCACAGGTGAGGACGACTGACGGTGGACACCGGCCGAGGCCGAAGCATTCATCAGCCATCCGCGCTCTGGCATTCGGCCGATCATGGTGTCGACGGCACGGGGGACGAGGTCTCGGGGCCTTGTGTCAAAGCCCCCCACATGCGTCGACCACGGCGCTTACACGGGAGTGTCCGTCGAGTACCGCACCATGTTGCTGCGCCGGGCACTGACCGAGCATCGGGGGGATCTGTCGGGTGAGCTGGGGTGATCCGAAAATGGGCTGCCGTGTCTGGAAGCTGCGGCTGAGGTTCAGACAGAGCGGTGCCCCGACCGGAAGGAGCCGGCCGGGGCACCGCTGGCGCGACAGTGGTCACGGTGTGACCGTCTGGGTGTCCACGGGGGATGTGGAGGTGTTGAAGTTGCCGCTTCCGTTGTAGACCGCGGTGAGGGAGTGAGTACCGATGGCGAGGGTGGAGGTGGTGAACGTACCCACCCCGCCGCTGAGTGTCCCGGTGCCGAGGAGGGTGGCTCCGTCGAAGAAGCTCACCGTCCCGGTGGGAGTACCGGCTCCAGGCACCACGACCGTCACCGTCGCCGTCAGCGTCTTCGCCTGACCGAACACGGACGGGTCGGGGGCCGAAGTCAAGGCCGTACTGCTGTTGGCCTTGTTGACGGTCTGGCTGAAGGTGGTCGAGGTCGAGGTGGTGAAGTTACTGTCACCGTTGTAGGTGGCCCGGATGGACCGTGTTCCGACCGGCAGGTTCGAGACGGTCAGGGTGGCGACACCGCCGGACAGCGTGACCGGTGCCTGAGGGATACCACCGATGAAGAACGTCACCGTTCCTGTCGGTGTACCGGACCCGGGTGCCACGGCGGCCACGGTGGCCGTGAGGGTCACCGGTTGTCCGAAGACGGAAGGGTTGGGCGACGAGCTCGCCGTGGTCGTCGTGCTTGCCTTGGTCACCGTCTGCGTGTCCACGGGGGATGTGGAGGTGTTGAAGTTGCCGCTTCCGTTGTAGACGGCGGTCAGCGAATGCGACCCTGCCCCCAGGCTGGAGACGGACAGCGTCGCCACCCCGCCGGAGAGGCTCGTGGTGCCGAGGAGGGTGGCCCCGTCGAAGAAGCTCACCGTCCCGGTGGGAGTACCGGCTCCAGGCACCACCGCCGCCACCGTCGCCGTCAGCGTCTTCACCTGACCGAACACGGACGGGTCAGGGACCGAAGTCAAGGCCGTCGTCGTACCTGCCTTGGTCACCGTCTGGGTGTCCACGGGGGATGTGGAGGTGTTGAAGTTGCCGCTTCCGTTGTAGACCGCGGTGAGGGAGTGAGTACCGATGGCGAGGGTGGAGGTGGTGAACGTGGCCACCCCGCCGCTGAGTGTCCCGGTGCCGAGCAGGGTCGCTCCGTCGAAGAAGCTCACCGTCCCGGTGGGAGTACCGGCTCCAGGCGCCACCGCCGCCACCGTCGCCGTCAGCGTCTTCACCTGACCGAACACAGACGGGTCAGGGACCGAAGTCAAGGCCGTCGTCGTACCTGCCTGATTCACCGTC
>NZ_JBHWIY010000046.1:0-37226 GCF_042731715.1 Streptomyces sp. NPDC059832
ACGCCACCCCAACGGCGAAATCGAATTCCTCGGCCGCACCGACCACCAAGTCAAAATCCGCGGCCACCGCATCGAACTCGGCGAAATCGAAACCCGCCTCCTCACCCACCCCACCATCAAAGACACCACCATCATCACCCGCACCGAAAACACCGGCGACACCTGGCTCATCGCCTACCTCATCCCCCACACACCAACCAACCACAACGAACTACGCAACCACCTCCGCCAAACCCTCCCCGACTACATGATCCCCGGCACCTTCGTCGAACTCGACACCTGGCCCCTCAACACCGCCGGCAAACTCGACCACAAAGCCCTCCCCACACCCGAACGAAACAACGAAAAACCCTACACAGCCCCACGCACCGAAACCGAAACCAAACTCACCGAAGCCTGGGCAACCGCCCTCCAACTCGACCGCGTCAGCACCGAGGACAGCTTCTTCGACCTCGGCGGCGACTCCATCCGCGCCATCGTCCTCGTCGGCGCCATCCGCTCCGCCGGCCTCCAAGCCGCCGTCCAGGACATCTTCGAACACCGCACCATCGCCGAACTCGCCCACCACCTCGACACGACAAACACCCCCCTCCAGACCGACCACTACACCCAACCCTACGAACTCATCAACAACCACGACCGCAACCAACTCCCCCACCACATCACCGACGCCTACCCCATCTCCCAAGTCCAACTCGGCATGCTCGTCGAAATGTCCCTCGACACCGACCACGCCGCCTACCACAACGTCGACGCCTTCCGCATCCGCGACAACCAACCCCTCAACCCCCACGCACTCCAACAAGCCACGGACGAACTCCTCACCCGCCACGAAATACTCCGCACCGCCTTCGACCTCACCACCTACTCCCAACCCCTCCAACTCGTCCATGGCTCCGTCACGCACCCGGTGCCGGTGACCGACCTGACCGGTCTGGACAGGGGCGCATTCGCGGCCGCGCTGCGTGCGGTGAACGAGGAAGAGAGCGGGACACCGTTCGACCTCGCCCGGCCGCCGCTGCTCAGGACGCGTGCCGTGGTGCAGGACGAGGGGTCCTGGTGGCTGGTGCTCACCCATGCCCATCCGATCCTGGAGGGCTGGAGCTACCACTCGGTGATGGCCGAACTTCTGAAGCTGTATGCACAGTTGGTAGAGACGGGCTCGTTCGAGCCCGCGGATCCGACGCCGAGCCGGTACGCGGAGTTCGTTGCCGCCGAACTCGCCTCCCTCGACGACGAGGACGACCGGTCGTACTGGCGCGCGATGGTCACCGACCGCGGCGGCTTCGAGCTGCCGGCCCTGTGGGGCCATCCGCTCGGTGTCGACGCCGAGTCGTACGAGACGTTCCAGGTTCATGTCCCGGTGCGTGATCTCGAGCCGCGGCTGCGGGAGCTGGCCACGGCGGCCGGGGCTTCGCTGAAGAGTGTCGTGCTGGCCGCGCATCTGAAGGTTCTCGGGCAGCTCACGGAGGAGGAGTCCTTCTTCACCGGTCTCTCCTTCGACGCCCGTCCCGAACTCCCGGGCGCCGAACGGGTCGTGGGCATGCACCTCAACACCGTGCCGTTCCCGTACGAGCGCGCGGCCGTCACCTGGCGCGAGCTGGTGAGCCAGGTGTTCCGGCAGGAGGCGGAGCTGTGGGGGCACCGGCGATACCCGCTCCCCGCCATCCAGCGGGACGCGGGCGGCAGCCGGCTGCTGTCCACTGTCTTCAATTTCCTGGACTTCCACCAGGTGGACTCCGCGGTGGTCGACGAGGAGGCAAGCGTCGGCATCGGCTCGACGGAGTTCCCGCTGGCCGTGGTCGCCCGCGGCGGCCACATCGGCCTGCGCACCGACACCCGGTATCTGGACCGGGCGCATGCGGACCGGCTCGCCGAGATGTACCGGCTGGTGCTGGAGGCCATGGCGGCGGACCCGGACGGTGACGCCCGTCGGACCTTCCTCTCGGATGCGGACCGCGAGCTGGCGTTTCCGCCGGTGACCGTGCCTGAACCGTCGGCGGACACGCTGCACGCCCTGTTCGCGACGCAGGCCTCGATGCGGCCGGGCGCCGGGGCAGTGACCGCGGGTGGTACGACGCTGAGCTACGCGGAGCTGGACGCCCGCGCCAACCAGATCGCCCACCGGCTGCGCGACCTCGGTGTCGGGCCGGAGTCTGTGGTGGGTGTGTGCCTGGCTCGCGGCGTGGGACTCGTGCCGTCGCTGCTGGGTGTGCTGAAGGCCGGTGCGGCATATCTGCCGCTGGACCCGGCGCAGCCGACCGCCCGGCTGGCCGCCATGGTGGAGGATCTCGGGCCGAAGGTGGTCATCACGGAGACGTCGTACGCCTCCGTGGCCGAGGCAGCGCACTCCGGTTCACTGATCGTCCTGGACGGCGTCGACGAGCCGCTGCTGGACGCGCTCCCGGGCACGGCTCCGGAGCAGGTGACGGATCCCGCGCAGTTGGCGTACGTGATCTACACCTCGGGGTCCACGGGTACCCCGAAGGGCATCGGCGTGAGCCACGCCAATGCGGTGGCGCTGATGCGGGCCACTGCCGAGCGGTTCCCGCTGGACGAGCGGCACGTGTGGCCGCTGGTGCACGGCTTCGCCTTCGATGTCTCGGTGTTCGAGCTGTGGGCGGCGCTGCTGCACGGTGGCCGGCTGGTGGTTGTCGACGCCGACACCGCGCGTGACCCGGACGCCCTGCTGGACCTGGCGGTCGCGGAAGGCTTCACGGTGCTGCTGAACAGCCCGTCGGCGTTCCGCGGCATCGCGGCCGCGGCCGAGCGGGGCGACGAGCGGATCACCGGGCTGCCGCTGCGAGCCATGTTCTTCGGCGGCGAAAAGCACACCGGTGCCGAGCTCGCTCCCTGGACCGACCGGTTCGGGCTCGAGAAGCCGCAGCTGGTGGAGCTGTACGGGCCGTCCGAGACGACGGTACAGGTGACTCACCACCGGATCACCGAGGCCGATCTGGCCGCCGGTGCCATCCCGATCGGCCGGCCGCTGTCCAGTGCCCGCCTGCACGTCCTGGACCAGGAGGGCCACCCTGTGCCCGCCGGGGTGCCGGGAGAGCTCTACATCGGCGGGTCGCAGGTCAGCCGGGGCTATCTCAACCGGCCGGCGCTGACGGCCGAGCGGTTCCTGCCGGACCCGTTCGGCGAGCCCGGCGCCCGGCTGTACCGCACCGGCGACCTGGGCCGGATGCTGGCCGACGGCGGGGTCGAGTTCCTGGGCCGGGTCGACGACCAGGTGAAGATCCGCGGCTACCGGGTCGAACTCGGTGAGATCCAGGCCCTGCTGAACACGCACCCGGCGATCCTTCAGGCGGCCGTGGTAACGGATACCTCCGCACCGGGCGACCCGCGGATCTCCGCGTACGCCGTGCCGGCCGACGGCGCCCTGCCCGCGCCGGCCGAACTTGCCGCGTACTGCGGGGCCCGGCTGCCGGACTACATGGTTCCGGCCGCGTTCACCGAGCTCGCGCGGATTCCGCTGATCTCCAATACCAAGGTGGACCGCAAGGCACTGCCCGCCCCCGACTGGACTGCGCTGACGACCCGTCAGGAGTATGTCGCTCCGCGCACGGACGCCGAGCGGCGCATCGCCGCGGTGTGGGGCGAGGTGCTGGGACTCGACGAGCCGGGTGTCGAGGACAGCTTCTTCGAGGTGGGCGGCGATTCGATCCGCGCGGTCGCGCTGGTGGGCGCGCTGCGTACGGCCGGCTTCACCGTGTCCGTCCGGGACGTCTTCGACGCGCGTACGGTCGCCTCGCTGGCCGCACTGGATCACCCGAGCCGGTCCGGCCCGGCGTTCACACCGGTGGAGCCGTTCGCCCTGGTGCCCGAGGCCGACCGGGACGCCCTGCCCGAGGGGCTGGCCGACGCCTACCCGGTCTCCCAGGGGCAGTTGGGCATCCTGGTGGAGCAGCTCGCCGACTCCGAAGCCCTGAAGTACGTCAACGTCAGCGCGTTCCGGGTGCTGGACGAGCAGCCGCCGGTACTTGAGGCGCTGCGTGCCGCCGTGGCCGAACTGACCGCCCGGCACGAGGTACTGCGGACGTCCTTCGCGCTGACCGGCTACTCGGTGCCGCTGCAGTTCGTGCACCGCGAGGCCGGACTTCCGGTCGCCGAGGGCGATCTGCGCGGTCTCGACGAGTCTGCCCGGAAGGCATCCGTGGCGGACTTCGTGGCCACCGAACGGATCACCCCGTTCCCCGCCGACGCCCGCTCGCTGCTGCGGGTCACAGTGCTGCGGGAGGACGAGGGCGCCTGGTGGCTCGGGCTCACCCAGAGCCACGCCATCACGGAGGGCTGGAGCCATCACTCGATGGTGGCCGAGCTGCTCGAGCTGTACCGCTCGTTCCGCGAGAGCGGCGGGCCCGGCGAGTGGAGCGCGCCCGTCGTGCGCTACGCCGACTTCGTGTCCGGTGAACTCGAGTCCCTGGCCGGCGAGGAGGACCGCGCACACTGGCTGGCGGTCACCGCCGACCACGAGCCGTTCGAGCTGCCCGCCGGCCTGGGGGACGACACCGCCGAGCCGGAGTCGTTCACGGTACGGGTGCCGTTCGCGGACGTGGAGACCGGGCTGCGCAAGCTGGCGGGCCGGGCGCAGGCGTCGATGAAGGCCGTCCTGCACGCCGCCCACCTGGCGGTACTCGCCCGACTGACCGGGCAGGAGCGGTTCAGCGCTGGTCTCGCCACCGACGCCCGGCCGGAGGCCGTGGGAGCCGAGCGCGTGCTCGGCATGCACCTCAACACCGTCCCGTTCGCCTTCGACCGCGGCGCCCGCAGTTGGCGGGAGCTGGTGGCGCAGGTGTACCGACGGGAGGCGGCCGACTGGGCGCACCGTCGCTACCCGCTGCCCGCGATGCAACGGGACGCCGGCGGCACCCGTCTGGTGGATGTCACCTTCAACTACCAGGACTACCGGCACATCGACGGCGGGGAGATCGACGCGGAGGCCAGCGACGGCGCCGCGGCCACCGAATTCGCACTGATCGTCACCACCACGGGCGGCCGGCTGAGTCTGACCACGCACACCGGGGTGCTCAGCCGCGCCGAGGCCGAACGGATCGCCACGATGTACCGGGCGACGGTCCTGGCGATGGCCGCCGACACCGAGGGCGAGGCATTGGCCCCGCTGCCGGCGGGCGAGGAGGAGGCACTGCTCGGCTGGGGCACCGGCGCGCCGGGCCGCACGGACGGGACCGTGACCGGGCTCTTCGCCGAGCAAGTGGCGAAGAGCCCCGACAGCCCGGCCGTCTCGTACGCCGGCACCGTGCTGACCTACGCCGAACTGGACTCCTGCACAGACCGGTTGGCGGCACGACTGCGGCTGGCCGGAGCGGTCCCCGGGTCCGTCGTCGCGGTCGGCATGGACCGCTCGGCGCTGCTGCCGGTGACGCTGCTCGCGGTGCTGAAGACGGGCGCCGCCTATCTGCCGGTCGATCCGGCCTATCCGGACGAGCGCAAGGAAATGATGCTGCGCGACTCGGGCGTCGGTGTACTGGTCACCGACGGCAGCCCGGACGTGGCGCCCGACGGTTGGACCGGTGCGGTCCTCTCGGCCGCCTTCGACACGGACACCGATGACCCGCAGGGCGGCTTCCCGCCGGTCCACCCGGACCAGCTGGCCTACGTGATGTACACGTCCGGCTCCACGGGCACCCCCAAGGGCACGGTGATCACGCACCGGGGTGTGGTGCGGACCGTCACGGAGGACGCGAGCCTTGAGGTGCAGCCGGACGACGTGGTGGCCCACGCCTCCAGTGCGTCCTTCGACGCCGCCACCGCGGAGATCTGGGGCACCCTGCTGAACGGGGCCCGGCTGGAGATCCTGGACCGGGACACCGTGCTGGAGCCCGAGGCCCTCTCACATGCCGTCGAAAAGCAAGGCATCACCGTCCTGTTCCTGACGACATCGCTGTTCAACCACGTGGCACGGGCGATGCCTGAGCAACTGGGCCGGCTGCGCACGGTCGGCTTCGGCGGCGAGGCCGGCGATGTCACCACTGTCAGGGAACTGCTGCGAGCCGGCGCTCCCGAGCGGCTGGTGAACATGTACGGCCCGACGGAGAACACCACCTTCTCCGCCGTGCACGTGATCACCGCGCTGGACGAGCGGGCCGGGTCGGTGCCGATCGGCCGTCCGGTGCACGCTTCCACCGTTCACGTCGTCGACAGCGAACTCCGGCTGGTGCCCCGGGGCGTGCCCGGCGAACTGTACGTCGGCGGGGCCGGAATGGCCCGCGGCTACCACCGCCGGGGCGGGCTCACCGCCGAGCACTTCGTGCCGAACCCGTTCGGGACCCCCGGGGAACGGATGTACCGCACGGGCGACCTGGTGCGCTGGCTGCCGGACGGCACGCTCGACTTCCTCGGACGCGCCGATCACCAGGTGAAGCTTCGCGGGCACCGGATCGAAACGGGCGAGGTCGAGACGGCGCTGCACGGCCATCCCGCGCTCACCGCCGTCGCCGTGACCCTCCGCGAGGACGCCCCGGGCGACAAGCGGCTGGTGGCGTACACGGTCGCCGAATCCGCCGCCGCACCCTCGCCGGTGGAGCTGCGCGAGCACCTGGTGGCACGGCTGCCGGAGTACATGGTCCCGTCCGCCTTCGTGGCACTGGAGCGGCTGCCACTCACCGCGCACGGCAAGCTCGACGTCCGGGCGCTGCCGGCGCCCGACGAAGCCGCGCTCGCCGCGACGCAGGAGTTCACGGCACCCCGTACTGACGGCGAACGGCGCATGGCGCAGGTCTGGCAGGACATCCTCGGCGTCGACCGGGTCGGTGTGGAGGAGAACTTCTTCAACCTCGGCGGTGACTCGATCCGGGCGGTCGCCCTGGTCGGTGCGCTGCGCACCGCGGGCTTCCATGTGACGGTCGGCGATGTCTTCACGCACCGTACGATCGCCCGGCTGGCCGCGGCCGGTGCCGGGCGGACGGGGGACGAGTTGCGCTATGCCGAGCCGTTCTCACTGATCAGTGCCGAGGACCGGGCGCTGCTGCCGGACACGGTCACCGACGCCTATCCGCTGTCGCAGCTGCAGACCGGCATGCTCGTCGAGCAGCTGAGCGCCTCCGGCACCGGCACCTACCACCACACCACGTCGTTCGACATCAAGGACGGACATCCCTTCGACCCTGCCGCGCTGCACGAGGCGGCGCAGATCGTCACCGCCCGGCACGAGGCGCTGCGTACCGGTCTCGACCTCGACACGTACTCCGTGCCGATGCAGCTGGTGCACGCGCACGCCGAGATGCCGGTGGCCGTGCACGACCTGACCGGGCTCGCCCCCGACCAGGTGGCCGCGCGGGTCGCCGATATCAGCACGGCCGAGCAGGAGAACCCGTTCGACGTGACCCGGCCGACGCTGCTGCGGCTCGCCGCCGCATTCAGCGATCACGGCTGGCGCCTGTTCATCAGCCTCAATCACACGATCATCGAGGGCTGGAGCCACTACAACATCTGGATGGAGGTGCTGACCGCCTACGGTGAGCTGCGCGCAGGCCGCCGGCCCGTCGATCCGGAGCAGCCCCGGGTCCGCTTCGCCGACTTCATCGCGGGAGAGCTGGAATCCCTGGCCTCGGCGGACGAACGCGGATACTGGAAGGACGTCGTCGAGCGGCACACCAGGTTCGGTGTTCCGGCGGCCTGGGGCGAGGAGCCCGAGCAGGGCACCGAGCCACGGACCTTCTCCGTCGAGGTGTCCCTGCACGACATCCAGGACCGGATCCGCGCGGCGGCCCGCGCGGCCGACGTACCGGTCAAGAGCGTGCTGCTCGCCACCCATCTGAAGGTGCTGAGCCAGCTCACCGAGGAGGACTCCTTCCACAGCGGCCTGGTGTGCGACGCCCGTCCCGAGGCGCCCGGCGCGGAGCAGGTCATCGGTATGTACCTGACCACTCTGCCGATCGGCTTCCGGCGCGGCGCAGACAGCTGGCGGGAGCTGATCCAGCAGGTGTTCGCGGAGGAGACGGCATTGTGGCCCAACCGTCGATTCCCGCTGCCGGAGGTGCAGCGGGAGGCCGGACACGGCCGCCTCATCGATGTCTTTTTCAACTACCTGGACTTCCGGCAGGTCGACACCGACCTCATGGACATGAGCAGCAGCGTCCGTGAAGGGGGCACCGAGTTCGACCTCGCCGTCACGACGATGGCCGGTGAACTCGGGCTGCTGACCAACACGCGGGTCATGACCCGGGCCGAGGCCGAACGCCTCGGCGCGATGTACCGGGCGGTCCTGGACGCCATCGTCGACGATCTCGACGGTGACGCACGGACCGTGTACCTGCCGGAGGGTGAGCGGGAGCGGCTTCTCGGCGCGTGGGCCGGCAATGCCGCTACCGGCTTCGACAGCCGCCCCGTGCACCACCGCTTCGCCGAGCAGGCGGCGGCCGCCGCAGACACGGTCGCGGTGGTCGTCGGCGAGCGCACGACGACGTACGGCGAACTGGACGCGGCGGCCAACCGAATGGCTCACCACCTGCTCGGACTCGGAGTCCGCCGAGGCGACTTCGTCGGTGTCCTCACCGCACGGGGCGTCGACCAGTTGGTCACTGTGCTCGGTGTACTCAAAGCGGGCGCGGCCTATCTGCCGCTCGACCCGGAGGCGCCCGCCGAACGGCTCGGCCACCAGCTCGCCGACAGCGCGGCTCCCGTGCTCGTCACCGAGCAACACCGGCTGGCCATGCTGCCTGCCACCGACGCCCGGGTGGTGTGCGTCGACCGCGACGCGGCGGTGATCGCGGACCGGCCGGGCCATGCCCCGCAGGCTCCGGTCGACGGCGACGACTTGGCCTACACCATCTACACCTCTGGCTCGACGGGCCTGCCCAAGGGAGTCCTGGTCACCCACCACGGCTTGGCCAACTACCTCGACTGGGCCCTTCGCCACTACGGCATGGACGGCACGCACGGGGCGCCGATGTTCGGCTCGATCGCCTTCGACCTGGCCGTGCCCAGCTTCCTGCTGCCACTGATCGCGGGCCGGGACGTGGTGGTCGTACCGGGCGACCGCGGCCAGGAGGCTCTTCCCGAACTGCTCTGCGGTGACGGCGACTTCAGCATCGTGAAGATCACACCGGCCCATCTCGACCTGGTCACCACGGAGGTCGGCGAGGCGGGCGGCATCGAATCGGTGCGCACCTACGTGGTGGGCGGCGAGGAGATGAAGGCCGAGAGCGTCGCCGCCTGGCGCCGCGTCGCGCCGAACGCCCGGATCATCAACGAGTACGGTCCCACGGAGACGGTGGTCGGCTGTGTCGTGCACGATGCGACCGACGCCGACGCCCCCACCCGGCCGGTGCCGATCGGCAGACCCATCACCAACACCCAGGTGTACGTGCTGGACGCCGGGATGTGGCCGGTCCCGGTCGGCACGGTCGGCGAGCTGTACCTGGGTGGTGCCGGGGTGGCCCGCGGCTACCACGCGCGTCCCGCGCTGACCGCGGAGAAGTTCGTGCCGCACCCCTTCGCCGGTGCTCCGGGCAGCCGGCTGTACCGGACCGGTGACCTGGCCAGGTTCCGGCCCGACGGCACCCTGGAGTTCCTGGGCCGCGGCGACGACCAGGTCAAGATCCGCGGCTATCGCGTGGAACTCGGCGAGATCGAGGCGGCGCTGCTGCTCGCGCCGGGGGTCCAGGAGACCGTGGTTCTCGCACGCGAGGACACCCCCGGCGACCGACGGCTGGTCGCCTACGTCGTACCCGGAGAGGGCGCCGAGCCGGACCGGGCCGATCTGGTCGAGCATCTGCGAACCCGGCTGCCCGACTACATGGTCCCGCAGGTCTTCGTCACCCTGGAGGCGCTGCCACTGGCCGTGTCCGGCAAGGTCGACCGCCGGGCGCTGCCCGCGCCGAGCCGCTCCGGCCCGGACTCCGGTATCCCCCACCGGGCACCACGCACCGAGACCGAGCGCCTCCTCGCCGACGTCTGGTGCCAGGTGCTCGGCGTCGAACGCGTCGGTCTGGACGACAGCTTCTTCGGGCTCGGCGGCGACTCCGTCCGGGTGCTCCCGGTGATCTCCGCAGCGCGCAAGGCGGGTCTGGTGGTCTCGCTGAGCACGCTGTACGAGAACGAGACGCTGGCCGAGCTGGCCGCCGCAGTCGACCCCGCGCCGCCCACGCCCGAGGCGGATCCCGACGCGCTCGCCGAGGCATTGCGCCTGGTGATGGCCCACCAGGACGCGCTCGGTCTCCGGGTCGTACCCGAGAGCCCGGCCGAACTGCCCTCCCCCACGGGGGTGATGGCCGAGCACGGGGTGCCCGGCGTCAGCGTCGCCGTCATCCGGGACGGCGAGATCGCCGGGATCCGGGCCTACGGCGTGACCCGTGCCGGAGGCCAGGAGGCGGTCACCCCGGACACGCTCTTCCCGGCCGGGTCGATCAGCAAGCACGTCACGGCCCTCGGCGTGCTGCGGCTCGCCAAGGACGGGGTGGTCGACCTGGGCGAGGACGTCAACCGCTATCTGACGTCCTGGCAGGTATCCGGCACCGACCCGGCCAACCCGGTCACCGCCGAACGGCTGCTGCGCTTCACCGGCGCCGTCCACAACGCCACCGACAACCCGGACGACCACTACTACACGCCGTCCGAACCGCTGCCGACCGCACTGGATGTGCTGCTCGGGCGGGCCCCGGCCAAGACCCCGGCCGGCCGGCTGGAAGGGGTCCCCGGCGAGGTGTTCCTGAAGAACAACATCAGCTACACCGTCCTGCAGCAGCTCATGGAGGACGTCACGGGCGAGTCCTTCGAGCATCTGATGCGCGAACTGGTCCTGGCTCCCCTCGGAATGACGCACAGCCACTATGTGGAGAGCGACCCACGGGGCCTCGGGCACCCGGTGGCGTACGGACACGACGCGCCGGGCACGGTGCACCCCGAGGGCTGGCAGGCACATCCCGACACCGCCGCGGCCGGACTGTGGACCACTGCGTCCGACCTCGCCCGCGTCACGGTCGAGATCCGCCGGGCCCACCGCGGCCTGCCGTCTCCGGTGCTCACCCGGGAGCTGGCCGAACGGATGCTCACGATCGTCGAGCCGTGCCACTTCTACGGCATGGGTGTGTTCGTCGATGCCTCCGGCGGCGGACTCGACTACGGCCACACCGGACAGACCGCCGGCTACCGCGCCATGGCGCTGAGCCAGATGGAGTCCGGCACCGGACTGGTGATGCTGGCCAACGCCGAGCACTCGAGGCCCGTCCTGAAGTGGCTGATGGCGGCCGTGCGCGAGCAGGACCGCTGGTCCGCCAAGGGCGAGCTGGCCCGCCTGTGGGAGGCGGGCCGGGTCAACCCCGAGGCCCAGGACTGAAAGTGAGCATCTGACGTGCCTTCCCCGCTACCTACGCCCCACCCCCCTACCCGCCAAGGACGGGCTCACATGACCACTTCCGCCACCGCGCGCATGCTGCTGTCCATCGACGACCTCACCGACGCGGACCTGCGATCCGTCGTCACCCGCGGCGCCCACTTCGCCTCCGGCGAAGGCCGCGCCGAGAAGCCGCTTTCCGGCTGGGTCGCCGGAATCTACTTCAAGAAGACCTCCACCCGGACCCGTTCCGCGTTCTCCGTGGGCGCGCTGCGCCTCGGCGCGCAGATCGTCACGTACGGGCCCGGCGACCTTCAGGTCAACACCGGCGAGACCGTGGAGGACACCGGACAGGTCATGTCCCGGATGCTCGACGTTCTCGTCGCCCGTACCGCCGGGCCCGACGCCGAACTGCTGGGCCTGTCCGGCGGTGGGCGGCTGCCCGTCGTCAACGCCATGAGCGCCGCCGAGCACCCCACCCAGGGGCTCACCGACCTGACCACGCTCCAGCTGGCCTTCGGCCGGGTGGAGGGGCTGAGCCTCCTGTACGCGGGCGAGGGCAACAACACCGCCGCCGCCCTCGCCCTGGCGCTCACCCGGTTCCCCGGAACCAGTCTGGAACTGCGCACGCCGCCCGGCTACGGCGTCGAGCAGCGGGTGCTGAAGCGCGCCGAGGAGCAGGCGCAGCGGTACGGCTCCCGGATCATCGAGGCGCACCACATGGAGGACCTGCCCACCGGGGTCGACGCCATCTACACCACGCGCTGGCAGACCACCGGCACCAGCAAGCCCGACCCCGGCTGGCGCGAGGCCTTCGCCCCCTTCCAGGTCACCGGCGCGTTGTGGGAGCACTCCCCGAAGGCACTGTTCCTGCACGATCTGCCCGCCCACCGGGGCGAGGAGGTCACCGCCGAGGTGCTGGACGGACCGGCCAGCATCGCCTTCGACCAGGCGGAGAACAAGATGCACAGCGCCATGGCCGTCCTGGAGTGGATCCGGCACGGCGCCGTCGCCGACGCAACCGGTGGGACGGCGGAACTGTGACGACCGCACCCTCCGCGCAGCCCGCAGCCGGACCGGAGTCCCCCGACGTGGCCCCGCTGAGCCGCAACCGCGACTTCGTCCTGCTGTGGGTGGGCGCAGCCGCCACCGCCCTCGGCACCCGGGTCAGCGGCATCGCCTATCCGCTGCTGGTCATCTGGACCACCGGCTCCGCGAGTTCGGCCGGTCTGGTGGGCTTCGCCGCGCTGTTGCCGAATCTGCTGGTACAGATGCACGCCGGTGCGCTGGTCGACCGGTTCGACCGACGCCGCATGATGATCCTTTGCGACGTGGGCTCGCTGCTCGCCACAGGTGCGGTCGCCGCGTCGGTGGTCGCCGGTCATGTGTGGATCTGGCTGCTGATGGCGGCGGCCTTCGTCCAGGGCAGCCTCTCGATCTTCTACCGGCTCGCCGAACGGGCCGGTGTACGCCATCTGGTGCCGGCCGCCCAGCTACCGAAGGCGATGTCCGCCAACGAAGCACGCACCCAGGCCGCGGGCCTGCTCGGTCAGCCCGGCGGCAGCGTCCTGTACGCGGTCGCCCGCTCAGCGCCCTTCGCCCTGGCCACGGCCGCACACGCCGTCTCGCTGTTCTCTCTCCTGCTGATCCGCAAGAACTTCCAGGACGAACGCCCGCAGCAGCCCGGGAACATCACTGCCGAGCTGCGCGAGGGACTCTCGTGGACATGGGGGCAGCGCTTCCTTCGCTTCGGCATGCTGCTGCTCAGCGGTTCCAACCTGCTCTTCCAGGTTCTCTCGCTGGCCCTGATCCTCATCCTCAAGGACCACGGCAGCTCGGCGGCCCTCGTCGGTGTCATCACGGCGGTCAGCGGACTGGGCGGCATGCTCGGCGCGCTGACCGGCTCCTGGTGGATACGCCGGTTCGGTCTGCGCGCGCTGCTGATCGGCGGCTCCATCGGCTGGGCACTGCTCATGCCGCTGGTGGGCCTGACCGGTAACCCACTGCTGCTCGGCCTGATCTTCCTCGGCGCCGCCATGATCGGCAGCGTCACCAATGTCGCGGGTGGCATCTACCAGGTGACCGTCACACCCGACCGGCTCCAGGGCCGGGCCGGCGCCGCGATGGGGCTGATCGCCACGGGGGCCTCCTCACTCGGCACGTTCGCCGGCGGCTTCGCCCTGGAGCACTTCGGAACCGGCACCACCGTGTTCGGCGCGGCGTCCGTCATGGGGCTGATCGCCCTGTCCTCCTTCCTGCTGCCCGCCGCCGCACTGCCCGAACAGGCCGGGCCGAGTGCCCAGCCCTCCCCGCACCCAACGATGACCGACACACGACCGGAAGAACCGGAAGGTCGGAAGAAGGGAACGACGTGACCACCACCACCGGCACGCCCCTGCTGGAGCTGACCGCCGCCGACACCAGAACGCCGGCCACCCCCGAGGGGCTGCTGTCCTTCCTCACCGACAGCGCGCGCTTCGGCAGCCTGCTCACCGAACACAAGGCCGTGGTCTTCCGCGGATTCGGCCTGACGGCGGACACCGTCGACTCGGCCCTTGAGCTGGTTCTGCCCAACCGGCTCGCCTATGTGCACGGCAACTCCCCACGCACCAAGGTCGGGGACAACCTCTACACCTCGACCGAGTATCCGCAACAGTTCACCATCTCCATGCACAACGAGCTGTCGTACGCCGAGAGCTGGCCCCGTCGGCTCGCCTTCTTCTGCGAGCAGGCCGCCGAGACCGGCGGTGCCACCCCGGTCGTCGACGGCGAGGCATGGCTGGCCGCCCTGGACCCGGAGGTCCGGGAGGCCTTCGCCGGCGGCGTGCGGTACACCCAGAATCTGCACGACGGAATGGGCCTCGGCAAGAGCTGGCAGGACACCTTCGAGACCACCGACCGGAGTGCCGTCGAGACGTACCTGGCCGGGACCAGCGCCGAGTGGGCGTGGCGGTCGGACGGCGGCATCCGGGTCAGCCTGGTGCGCCCCGCCACTGTCCGGCACCCGGTCACCGGCGCCGAGGTCTGGTTCAACCAGGCCGACCAGTGGCACCCGGCGGCCCTGGGCGACGAAGCCGCGGGCGCTCTCGCCCAGTTGCTGCCGGCGGAGGAGCTGCCTCAGTACGTGTCCTTCGCCGACGGCACCCCGATCCCCGACGCCCATGTCCTGCAGATCCGCGACCGGGGCCTGGAGACCGCCGTCGATGTCGACTGGAACACCGGCGACCTGCTGGTCATCGACAACATCCTGGTCGGGCACGGCCGACGCCCCTTCACCGGGAGCCGCCGGGTGCTCGTCGCCATGACCGACTGAGCGGTACACCGCCCCAGCTTTCGTACGGAGAAACCATGACCCTGCCCACCGAATCCCCGGGTACCGCGCCGGCGGAGGACCCCGCGCGCTGGTTCCGGCGCCGGCCCCGTACCTCGTATCCGCGGGTACGGCTGGTCTGTTTCCCTCATGCCGGCGGCGGTGCCGGCCTCTTCCGGGAGTGGCCCGAGAATCTGCCCGGCGAGATCGAGGTCCTGGCAGCCCGGCTGCCGGCCCGCCAGGACAGGTTCCGGGAACCACCTGTGGAGCGGATGGACGAGCTCGCGGACCGGATCACCGAGGCGCTGCGCCCGTACCTCGACCTGCCGTACGCATTCTTCGGCCACAGTCTGGGCTCGGACATCGCCTACGAGGTGGCCCGGAGGCTGGAGCGGCTGTACGGGCACGGTCCGGAGCGACTGTTCGTTTCCGGTTCGGCGGCACCGCACGTCGGCGACCCGGTGGACATCGGCGCCTATGACGATCCGGCCCTGATCGCCGAGATCCAGCGACTGGGCGCGCCGGGCACCGAGCTCCTGAACGACCCGGAACTGGCAGCACTGTTGCTGCCGTCGCTGCGGGCCGACTACCGGCTCAGTTCCGCATACCGGCCCGCCCTCGGAGAGCTGGACGTGCTGCGGTCCCCGATCACGGCGCTGATCGGGGACCGCGACCCGCTGGTGCCTGTCGAGGGGGCGCTGACCTGGGCGCACCTCACCGGAGGCGGCTTCAACCACCGGGTCTATCCCGGTGGCCACTTCTATCTCGATCGCCACCGGCGCGCCCTGCTACGACTGATTCAGGCCGTTCTACTGCCGTCCTGAGGGAGATGCCATGCCCATACCCACCGGAGCCGAGCCGAGCCCGGCGCACCTGGCACGGACCCAGGTGTGGTGGTGGGAGCTCCCCGAGCGGGTCGACCCGGCGGATGCGGCACTGCTCGGGCCGGCCGAACGCGCACGGCTGCGGCGCTTTCGCAGCGAGCGGGCCGCAGCGTCCTTCACCCGCACCCGGGCCGCGGCGCGGCGTGCGCTGGGTACGCTGCTAGGGGTATCGGCGGCCGAGGTGGTGCTGGGCCGGGAGCAGTGTCCCGGCTGCGGCGATCCGTGCCACGGCCCGCCGCGGCTCGATCACCCCGAAGTACCGCTGGCCATAAGCCTCTCGCGCACGACGGGCCTGGGCCTGCTGGCTGTGAGCGAGGGGGCGCGGGTAGGCGTGGACGTGGAGGCTCTGCGTGCGGTGCGCGGCGACGCGCTGGCGCGGTCGACGCTGACACCCCGTGAGCGCGCCGTCGTGCTCCGGGTGCCCGCGGGGCCGGAGCACGACCGGGTCCTGCTGCGCGCCTGGACCCGTAAGGAAGCCGTGGTCAAGGCCGTCGGAACCGGTCTGTCCGGGGCCGTGCCGGGCCGTCTGGAGACCCACGCGGACAGGCCCGGTCCGGTGCTGATCGACCACCTGCACCAAGGCGCCGTCACCACATGGTCGGTGGCCGGCCTGAACCTGGGCGACGGCTACGTCGCAGCCGTGGCGACCCCGCGGGCCGCCGTCCCCTCGACCGTCGACATCCATCCCTGCACGTACCGAGACGAGGATCCGTCATGACTCTGGAGACCACCGCCGCACCGCTGTCCCGCGAGACCGACTGGGAGGAGTTCCTCCGTCGGCTGACGGAGGCGGTGACGGCCGCCGACCCCGGCACCGCCTACGACTGGGAGGCCCGCGAGCGGATGCGATTCTGCGCCTGGGTGCGCCATGTCTACGAGGACCCCGGTTCCTCGGCCCTGTTCGCCCGGTCGGAACTCCCGGTCGCCGCCGAGGCCCGCCGCCGGGAAGCAGCGGCCCTGGCAGAACGTCTCGACCCGGGCCGGGCGGTGACACACCGCCTCCAGCCCGGGTGCGACGTGTGGGCCGCCGCGGCTGTCGCGGCGGCGTGGGAGATCACCACCGCCGCCCTGACCGCCGAGGAACGGCCGGCGCGCGAGCACGTGGTTTCCGACGTGTGGACCGTCGTACGCACCCTGCTGCTGCCGGCCGTCGACCGTTTCACCCCGGTGTTCCGCCGCGCTCCCGGCTCGTGGTGACCGGCTGAGCGTCCTGCACCGTCACCTTCGGACGACCTCGGTGGCCGAGCGGCGCTGCGACGGAACGAGGCACAAGCGGCCCAGCTCGTACGCGAACAGCCGTACCAGCGGGTGGCAGTGGTAGATGGGCCGACCCAGCAGATCCAGCCCGTTGATGGTCAGCAGCGCGCCGTCGACGAGCTCCTCCAGGCCTCGCTCGGCCTCCGCCTCGCCGGTCTCCAGGGCGAGCGCCATCTGCTGGACGGTGCAGGACCCGTCGGCCAGGCGGGCCAGGCCGCGCAGGACCACGAGGCCGAGGTGGGACAACAGCGGCAACGAGCGTCCGAGCGCCTGCCGCACGCTGAGGTCGCCGAAGCGCAGTTCATCCAGCCGGGTCCGCGGATCGGCGAGCTGCGCCGCCAACCGGGCCGGTGACCAGTGCGGGCGCGCGGCGAGCCGGGTGCCGGTGATACGCAGCGCGAGGGGCAGCCCTCCGCAGTGTGCGAGGAGGGCGTCGGCTGCCTCCGGTTCCGCCGAAATCCGGCTCCGGCCCGCCGCGGAGGCGAGCAGTGCCCGCGACTGCGCGTGGTCCAGCGGCCCGAGCCGGACGGTCTGGGCACCGGGCACCTGGGCGAGGTGGGTGCGGCAGGTGATGAGCACCGATGCCGTCACCGTGCTCGGCAGCAACGGCCGCACCTGCAGGTCGCCGACCGCGTCGTCCAGGACGACGAGCAGCCGCTTGCCGGCGGTGCGGGCACGGTAGAGCCGGGTCAGCTCCTCCAGATCGTCGTGGACGCCGGGGCTGTCGATCCGGGGTTCGCCGAGGGCCCGAAGCAGCCGCACCAGCGCGGTGCACGGGTCGCGGGGCGTACCGTCCGGCTCGCGCAGTTCCACGTACAGCTGGCCGTCCGGGTGATGATGGGTGCTCAGGTGCGCCGCGTGCACCGCGAGGGTCGTCTTGCCCACGCCTGCCATGCCGGTGACCAGGCAGCGCCGGGGCTTCCAGCCCGGAGAGACGTCGGGTTCCAGAACCGTGCGCAGAACCTGGAGTTCGGCGGCCCGTCCGGTGAAGTCCTCCCAGTCGGGCGGCAGCATCGCCGGTACCTGCGCGCCGGAAACCTGGTCCCGCAGAGCGATCAGGGGCGGCGACTCCTGCCCAATACTCCCATTCAGCACCGCCTGGTAGGCGGCGTCCAGGGCGGCGCCGGGGTCCACGCCGAGCTGGTCGGCGAGCACCTTGCGCGCATCGTGGTAGGTGTGCAGCGCGTCGGCCTGCCGGCCACACCGGTACAGCGCGGTCATCAGCTGAGCCCTCAGCTGCTCACGGACGGGGAACCGGGCCACCAGTCCGGTGAGTTCCGCGAGGACCTCCTCGTGCCGGCCGAGCGCCAGGTCCGCCTCGATCCGGCCTTCCAGGGCAAGGGTGTGCGCCTCCTCCAGCTGCGGCAGCTCCCCCTCGCACAGATGGTGGGTGGCGTTGCTGAGCGCGGGCCCGTTCCACAGGGCCAGGGCGCGGTCGAGCAGTCCCGCCGCCTCCCGGTAGCGGCCCTCCCCGAGCGCCGCCCGGCCTTTCTGCTCCAGCCTCTCGAACTCCAGCAGGTCGATGCGGCTGTCCCGGGCGAACAGCACATAGCCAGGTGGGCGCCGGACGATCTCGACCTGGTCGCCGAGCCGTTTGCGCAGCCGCGACATGTAGGTGTAGATCTGCGCGCTGGCCGTGGCGGGTGGATCCCACCCCCACAGCAGCGAGGTGAGCCGCTGGTCGGACACGACCCGTCCGCGGGCGAGGAGCAGCGCGGCAAGAACCGTGTGCACCTTCGACCCGGAGAGCGGGACGCGGGTATCGCCGGATCTCGCCTCGATCGGTCCGAGAACTCGAAAGTCCATGTTTCCCCCGTCCGTCTGACAGCGCGGTGGGCACTGTCTGCCGACGACGATAAGAGGGACCACTTTCGGCCGAATATCACTTTGATTTCGCACTGATCGCGGAGAATCTACCCAACCCGCCGCCCTGCATAGAACGATCAGAGAAGGACCGGGCAGTCTGGCGGCGGAAGCCCTGTAACGAGAGGACCAGCCCCCATGCGGATCGACATCAGCGGTGCTCTGCCCCGCGAAGGCGAACGGAGTCGGACATCTGCCCTGACCATGACCGGAGTTACCAAACTGTACGGGAAGGACGGCGCTCAGGTCCGCGCGCTCGACGGCGTCTCGGTCGACATCCCGCACGGCACCTTCACCGCCGTGATGGGCCCCTCCGGCTCGGGCAAGTCCACGTTCCTGCACTGCGCTGCCGGGCTGGATCGTCCGACGTCGGGCTCCGCCAGCATCGGTGGGACCGAGCTGACGCGGCTGGGTGAGACGGCCCTGACGAAACTGCGTCGCCGACAGGTCGGCTTCGTCTTCCAGTCGTTCAATCTCGTGTCCTCCCTGACGGTACGACAGAACATCGAACTGCCGCTGCGGTTGGCCGGTGAGCGCATCGAGGACGGCTGGCTGCGGGAGATCGTGGAGCGGGTCGGACTGACCGGCCGCACCGATCACCGGCCGGGCGAGCTCTCCGGCGGCCAGCAGCAGCGTGTTGCCATCGCCCGAGCGCTCGTCACCCGCCCGGACGTCATCTTCGGTGACGAGCCAACCGGTGCCCTGGACACCGTCACCGCCCGGGAGATCCTCTCCCTGCTACGGGCGTGCGTGGACGAGGCAGGGCAGAGCGTGGTGATGGTGACCCACGATCCGGGCGCCGCCTCCTACGCGGACCGGGTCCTCTTCCTCGCGGACGGGTTACTCGCCGGCCATCTGGACGCCCCCACGGCGGCCAGCGTCGCGGAGCGCATGACGCACCTCGGTGCCTGGTCCTGACCCGGAACCGTCCGGGCCGTGATCACAACGCCCGAAATCCGAGTGATATCGCGATAATAATGCGACTTCCTAGTCTTCTTCCAGTTGCTCCGGCCGAGCTGATCGCACCGGAGCTCAGAACTGACAAGGGGGAAACAAGGATGCTTCACAACCGCAGAGTCGCCGCCACGATCGCCGCCGCTATCGCCCTCGGTCCCGCCCTCGCGGGCAGCGCCTCGGCAGCATCCGAGGTGGCAGGGCAGCCCGCGGTGGTGGCGAGTGAGGTTCCGTGGACCCTGGAGGGGACGATGTCGGCCAAGGTCGACACCGGGGTCGCACGCTTAGTGATCCAGGCCGCAACGGAGGGCGAGGTCCCCTGGACCTGACCCCGGGGCCGCGAAGCGGCCGCCCCATGCATGCAGCCGGCCTCATGGACATCACAGCCATGAGGCCGGCCTCGCTCCTGCCCGCGCCCGGACCACCTCACCCGTCCACGGTGCGCGCCAGCTCCTGCGGGGTCGGCGGGTCCATGTCCGGTTCGGTCTGCAGTCGCTGTGCCAGCCGCAGCAGCCGAGCGGCACGCTCCTCCCAGGCGTGAGCGCCGAGTCCGGCAAACGCCTCGCGCGCCGTCTCCAGCATCTCCACCGTGTCCCCTGAGCCCAGCAGGAGCCGCGCACAGGCGAGGTCCGTCCGCGCGCGCGCCCCCAGATAGCCGTCAGTGACGACCTCGGCAGCTTCCAGGCTCTGCTGCAGCACCAGCAGTGCCGCGGAAGGCGCACCACGGCGCCAGCGGGCCTCACCGATGCCACGCAGCACATGACCTTCGCCGAGCCGGTCACTGTCCGAGTCGATGAGAGCCAGCGCCTCGAAGCACACCTGCTCGGCTGCGAGGTAGTCACCCTGCAGCATCAGCGCCTCGGCGAGACGGTAGGAGTTCTGCGCCTCGCCCCGGTGGGAACCGGCCGCGCGGCTCTTGGCGATGGCGTCGGTGGACAGCGTCGCCCCCTCGACCACGTTACCGCTCTCCAGTTCGATCTGGGCCAGCAACCCCAAGGCATGTGATTCCCCGGCGAGGTCTCCGGCCGTGCGAAAGCCCGCCAGGGAGCGCCGAGTCAGCCGCCCCGCCTCGGCCAGGTCACCCGAGAACCGTCGGCACAGTGCCAGATTGCGCAGCGTCAGAGCGAGCCCGTGCGGCGCTTCCATCGACTCGAACAGCGGGAGCGAACGATCCAGCCAGGATGCGGCTTCCTTGTACTGGCGCTGGTAGATCGCGAGCATGCCCATCGACCGCAGCATCGTCGCCCGGCCGCGCAGATCGCCGGTACGCTCCGCGGCGGCGAGTGAAGCGGTGGCGCAGGAGCGCCAGTCCTCCAGATAGTTGTGCGCCTCGAAGAGGGTGCTGGCATTCACGGTCAGCCCCCAGGCCGCGGCAGAATCGTCGGCGGCGGCCGCCTGGCCTATGACGCCGATCAGCGCCGTGCGCTCCGACTCCAGCCAGGCGAGCGGGTCCTTCACCAGTGACTCCACCAGGCCCTTCTGCAGCGGCCGGAGCAGCGGCGCCCCGTACTCGAAGGGCCCGTCACCACCGTATTCTCGCTGGTGAGCCGCGTCCGCAAGCTGCAGGTAGGCCGCGTGCACCCGCTTGAGGGCCGCCGCCCGCTCCTCCTCGCTCTCCTCGTCGCACGCCCGCTCCCAGGCAAAGACCCTCAGCAGATCCGGACATCTGTAGCGCACGCCGAGGACGGCATCGATGGAAGCAACCTCCAGCAACTGTGCTTCGAGCAGTTCCTCGATCAGCACTTCGGCCCGGTCGCTGTCGGAGGCCAGCAGCGAAGAGGCGACCCAGCCGGCGAAGGTGGGCATCGGCTGCAGACCGACGAGCCGGTAGAGTCTTCGGGCCAGCGGGGACAGTTCGCGGTAGCTGAGCCGGAATCCGGCGCGTATGCCGCGGTCGCCGAGGCTGAGCTCGTCGAGACGGCGCCGCTGGTTGCGCAGCCGTCGCACCAGGTCGGGCACGGACCAGTACGGTTTCGCCGCTAGCCGCGCCCCGGCTATGCGCAGCGCCAACGGCAGCCGATCGCACAGGGCGGCCAGGTGGGTGGTGGCTTCCGGGTGCACCGCGATCCGCTCCGCTCCGGCGATCTCCGCGAGCAGGGACTCCGCCTCGCTCGGCGACATCACCTGGAGCGGCACCTGAATCACGGCGTAGTCACCGAGCAGATCGGTCATGGGCTGCCGGCTGGTGATCAGCACGCAGCAGCGACCGTTGCCGGGCAGCAGCGGACGGACCTGCTCCGCGTCCCGGGCATTGTCCAGAATGATCAGTACGCGGCGGCCGCCCAGCAGACTGCGGTAGAGCGCCGCCCGCTCACCCGTGTCGGCCGGGATCTGCGCCGTCTGCACGCCGAGCCCGCGCAGGAACTGGTCGAGGACGGCACTCGCGGAGGCCGGCTCCTCCTCGTGAAACCCGCGCAGGTCGACGTAGAACTGCCCATCGGGAAAGCAACTGACGACCTGATTGGCCCAGTGCACAGCGAGCGCGGTCTTGCCCACACCGCTCACCCCGCTGATCACCCCGACGGAGAGGGGGCTGTGACCCAGCTGCTCGTCCAGCATCCGGTCGAGCCGACGCAGCACGTCGGCGCGGCCGGTGAACGAGGCGGATTGGACAGGGAGTTGGGTGGGTATGCCGGCTTGCTGTGCGGGCGCCGGGTTGGTCTGCGGCGGGGTCAGCGTCGGGGAGTCCTGCAGGACGAGCTTGTGCAAGGCCTGCAGAGCGGGCCCGGGTTCGATGCCCAGCTCGCGCACCATCAGCTCGCGGCCCTCGCGGAAGACGGCTAACGCGTCGGCCCTGCGGCCGGCCCGGTAGTGGGCCAGCACCAGATGGGCCCGGGCCTGTTCACGCAGCGGGTACTCATGCACGTGTGCGGCGAGCTCTGGTATGAGAGTGCGGTGCCGCCCCAGTTTCAACTGAAGTTCGGCATAGTCCTCATAGGCGCTGAGCCGCACCGACGCCAGCCGCTCCGCCTCCTCCATCAACCGCTCCGCGTCCAGTCCGTCGAAAGCGGGCCCGCGCCACAGCGAGAGCGCGTCGTTGATCAGCTCACAGGCCACTGCGGTCTGACCCGCGCGGACCTGGTCCCTGGCCTGCTGGACACGCTCCTCGAAGTCGGACGCGTCGATGTAGTGACCTCGGCTGTTGAGGATGTAACCCGGGTGTGCGGTGGTGATCAGGTCGGTGACGCCGGCTTGCTCGCTGAAGGCCTTGCGCAGTCCCGCGACGCAGATGGCGATCTGGTTGCGGGCCGTGGCCGGGGCTCCCCCGGGCCAGACCACGTCGATGAGAGAGTCCACCGAGACGACGCGGTTGCGGGCCATCAGCAGCGCTGCCAGGACGTTCCGTTGTCTGCGGCCTCCGACGCGGACCACAGCTCCCTCGCCCGCGTGCACTGTCAACGGGCCCAAGACCCGAAACGTCAATGGCTCCATTCGACCAGCCCCCCCGGTGCTACCGAGCCAAACATACTCGACAGGTCATTATGATCATTGCTCACCGATAGTCCAACGGCCGCGCAGTCCCCCGGCACCGACGCACCTCGGGCAAGGACTCTGTGGGGTTGCGGCATATGAGCAGCGGCCATCGTGCGGGTCGTCCGCGCGCGGACGGTTCAGCCCGTCCCGAAGTTCGTGGTTCCGGTTCCCCGGCCGGGGTGAGCGTGTTCCTCGCCGCCCCTGTTCGCGCCAACCGTCACCGGGGCGAATTCCGGCCCGTGGCCGGAGGCGGCCAGGCCCCATGCCGGGGCAGCCGGAAGCGGCCGACGCGCCACCCTGGTGGTCGACTCCGAAGACACCTTCGCCGCTCGTGGTCCTCGCCGGCCGAGCCGGCGTCAGTTCCTACCCGACACCGAGGAACCGCAGCACCGCGAGCACCCGGCGATGGTCGGCATCCGCCTTGGGCAGGTCAAGTTTTGACAGGATACTGTTGATGTGTTTCGCCACCGCACTCTCGCTCACCACGAGCCGTTCCGCGATACCGGCGTTGGAACGGCCCTGGGCCATGAGCTCAAGCACCTCACGCTCACGAGAGGTGAGACAGTCCAGGGGGTCGCTGTGCCGCCGTATCAGCAGCTGGGAGACCACCTGGGGGTCGAGCGCGGTGCCTCCGCTCGCCACCCGGCGAAGCGCCTCGATGAACTCGTCCACATCGGCCACACGTTGCTTGAGCAGGTAGCCGGCCCCCGAGATGTTGCCGGAGAGCAGGTCGGCGGCGTATCGCTCCTCGACATACTGGGAGAGGAGAAGGATCGCCGTGTCGGGCCATCGCTCACGGATGATGAGGGAGGCACGTACGCCTTCGTCGGTGAAACCGGGCGGCATACGGACGTCGGACAGGACGAGGTCGGGTTCGTGCTCCTCGACCGCGTCCAACAAGGCCCCCGCGTCGGCGGCTTCGGCCACCACCTCGAAGCCCGCCGACTCGAGGACCTTGACGAGTCCCACACGCAACAGAACGGAATCCTCGGCGATCACCGCGCGCAAGGCAGCTCCACAGTCACCAACGTAGGCCCCCCGACGGGGCTGCTCACGGAGAGCGTACCGTCGATCGAGGCGACGCGCTTGGCGAGACCGGCGAGACCGGAGCCGGCCGTGGCATCGGCTCCGCCCACGCCGTCGTCGGAGACACAGATCAGCATGACGTCGCCGATCCGTTCCACCGAGACCTCCACCTGCGCCGCCTGCGCGTGCTTGACCACGTTGGCCAGAGCCTCGGACACGACGAAGTACGCGACCGCCTCGACCGCGGGGGACGACCGCTGTCCCGTGCCGACCCGAACCCGCACGGGCAGCGGCGCGCGTTCCGCGATGCCCGACAGCGCCGCGTCCAGGCCCCGGTCCTCGAGTACGGCCGGATGCAGGCCGCGCACAAGGTTGTTGAGCTCGTCGATCGCTTCCTTCGCCTCGCTGTGCGCGTCGTCGATCACCTTCCGGGCATCCTCCGGCAGGTCCGGCAACGTCGCTTTCGCGAGACCGAGGTTGACCGCCAGGGAGACCAGCCGTTGCTGGGCACCGTCATGCAGGTCCCGCTCGATGCGCCGGCGCTCGGCATCGGCCGCGTCCACCACTCCGGCCCTGCTCTCGGTGACTTCCTCGACCCTGCGGGCCAGTCGCTCGGCCCGGCTGGGGCCGAGGCAGGCGCTCGCGGCCCGCGTGTCGAGATGGACGACGGCCCTGGAGAGGGTCGCCGCCAGGTAGAGCCCGACCACACCGAGACCGGTGAGTACACCCTGCTGCACAGTCGTCCCGGTCAGCGGGAACCAGCTCTGCGGTCCTGCCCACAGCCGCCAGACGAAGACCGTCACGGCCGCCACGGAGACGACCCAGAGCACCAGGGTGATCAGGGCTGTTACGGCGATCAGCGGGGCGGCCAGCAGGTGGTACCCCACCTGCCGCCAGGACGACCCGGCCTGCAGCCACTGCATCACCCGCTCCTTGAAGAGGGTGCCGCCCGTCTTCGGAGGCGGCGCAATCTCCACCCCCTGGAAGACGTTGAAGCGGGCCCGCTGGATCACGGTGAGCACGGGAGTGGCGGCCACCACTCCGATCGGGCCTCCCACCACGACGCCGATCAACAGCGTGACCAGCTGCAGCAGGACACCGAAGGCCAGGCAGGCAACGGCCGGGCCCACATGCCGAAGCGGACGCAGCCAGGCGGGAGCAGGAGAGGGAGAGACGCGCATAGGGACACGTTAGGACCTCGGCCGACGCGCGGGCCATGGCACTGCTTTCCGCGTTGAGGTGTAACTGGTGCCACCCCAAGACGGTAAGCACTGGTACTGATTCCGGCCCCGCCCTGCTGCCATGCTCGACCTTGTCGGATCGACCCGATGACCGCACAAGGAGTGCCTGACGATGACTGTCCTCGATCCCCGCTCCGGCGTGGAGGTACCGGGCCGTTCTCCGTCCGCCCGGTACACGGCGGACGGCAGCGGCATCGCACGGACCTCGTCCAGGAGCGCCCCGGTGGAAGCCCCCTTGTTCCACTACCGCTTCGCCAGGCACCGCATCCTGGGCTACGGCCTCGTCGCCTGCGGATTGGCGCTCCTTCCGTGGTTGTACCTGCTCGCGACAGGTGTACTGGCCACGGAGTGGTCCACGGCGTGGGTCGGTCTGGACCTGCTGGAGGCCGCTGCACTCATCGGCACCGGCCTGTTGACGGTACGTCAGAACCCGTGGGCTGTGCTGGCCGCGGCGGCCACCGCGCCACTGCTGCTCACCGACGCGTGGTTCGACGTCATGACGACCCGTCACGGCAGCGACCTCGCGGTGGCGCTGGGCATGGCGGTGGCCGCGGAGCTGCCGCTGGCCGCCTGCTGCGCGGTCATGGCGGTCCGGGGACTCAGGATCAGGAGGTGTTGCCACTAGCTTCAGGAACTCGGACTTTTCTCGGAACGCCCCACCCCGGCCACAGACCTTGATCCCCCGTCAGGCGATACCCGGTCGGGGTGGGCGCGTTGGAGTGCCGCCCGGCTCACGGAGCCGCAGGCGGCATCTTTCGTGATTCAAGCTTCTCCGTTCAGCCAGGCCGCCGGAGGCGGTCGCGATGAGCCTCCGGCCCACCGGTGGCAGTCGTCCCCTGGGCTGCTCCGCGGGGCCGACCGCATCTTTCGGGCCGTCACCTCCTGGCGCCTGCGAGCGGCACCCGGACGGCGCGGCGTCCGGTCCCCGCGGGCGCCATCGCGCACCGGGGGCCGGACGTCCGTCGGCCGTTCCGCGGCTACGCGTCCTCGTCGTCGACCCAGCTCATGAGCTTGCGCAGCTCGCGGCCGGTGGTCTCCAGGAGGTGGTCGCTGTCGGCCTTCTTGTACTCGTTGTACTTGGGCAGACCGTTGTGGTACTCGGCCATCCAGTTCTTGGCGAAGGTGCCGTCCTGGATCTCCGCGAGGACCTTCTTCATCTCGGCCTTGGTGGCGTCGGTGATGATCCGCGGGCCGGTGACGTAGTCGCCCCACTCGGCGGTCTCCGAGATGGACCAGCGCATCTTCTCCAGACCGCCCTCGTACATCAGGTCCACGATGAGCTTCAGCTCGTGCAGGCACTCGAAGTACGCGATCTCCGGCTGGTAGCCCGCCTCGGTCAGCGTCTCGAAACCGGCCTTGACCAGAGCCGCGGTGCCACCGCACAGCACGGCCTGCTCACCGAACAGGTCGGTCTCGGTCTCCTCGGTGAACGTCGTCCTGATGACGCCGGCGCGCGTGCCGCCGATCGCCTTCGCGTACGACAGGGCCAGCGCCAGGCCGTTGCCCGAGGGGTCCTGCTCGACGGCCACGATGCACGGAACACCACGGCCCTCCTCGTACTGACGACGGACCAGGTGACCCGGGCCCTTCGGCGCGACCATGCAGACATCCACATCGGCCGGCGGCTTGATGAAGTCGAAGCGGATGTTCAGGCCGTGGCCGAAGAACAGCGCGTCGCCGGCCTTGAGGTTGTCCTTGATGGACTCCTCGTAGACCTGGGCCTGGATCGGGTCCGGGACCAGGATCATGATGACGTCGGCCTCGGCGGCCGCCTCGGCCGGGGTCACCACGCGCAGGCCCTGCTCCTCGGCCTTCGCCCTGGACTTCGAGCCCTCGTGCAGACCGACCCGGACGTCGACACCCGAGTCACGCAGCGACAGCGCGTGGGCGTGGCCCTGGCTGCCGTAACCGATGACCGCGACCTTGCGGCCCTGGATGATGGACAGGTCGGCATCGTCGTCGTAGAACAGCTCGGCGGGCATGGTGGTTCTCCTTGATTCCTGGAACGTGAGGGTGTGCGGACGGGAATGCGGAAAGCTGTGTTCTGTGCGGGAGGTTCTAGGGCGTGTTCTGGAAGTAGCGTCGTCCGCCCGGAGGGCGGGTCTCGCGGGGTCCGGCACCTACGATCACAAGGCGCCGGGTGCCCTCGTAGCGGAGCTACCAGGGCATTTCGGCGACGCGGCGAGCGTGCGTGTCAGACCCCACGAGACAGACGGGACTTCCAGAACACGCCCTAGGCGCTCTGCGCGTCGGCCGTAGCCGTGGTGGCGGAGGACGGGGTCAGGCGGATCGGCCGGGCCTCGCGCGCGGAGCGGTCGGCCAGGGCCCGGGAGCCGCGGCCGATCGCTATCGCGCCGGACTGGACGAGCTCCTTGATGCCGAAGCTCGCGAGCATCCGGAGCATCGCGTCGAGCTTGTCGCCGGAGCCGGTCGCTTCGAGGGTGACGGCGTCGGGCGAGACGTCGACGGTTCTGGCCCGGAACAGTTCGGCGATCTGGACGATCTGGGCCCGGGTGCCGTTGCCGGCGCTCACCTTCACCAGGACCAGTTCGCGCTGGACGGCGGAGTCCGCCTCCAGCTCGACGATCTTCAGGACGTTGACCAGCTTGTTGAGCTGCTTGGTCACCTGTTCCAGGGCCAGTTCGTGGTCGACCCTGACGACGACGGTGATGCGGGAGAGCTCGGGATGTTCGGTGGTGCCGACCGCGAGCGAGTCGATGTTGAAGCCGCGGCGCGAGAACAGGGCGGCGACACGGGCGAGGATGCCGGGCGTGTCCTCGACCAGGACGGAGAGCGTGTGCTGGGACATGTCAGAGGGTCCTCTCAGTCGTCCGCGGAGTCGCCGAAGTCGGGGCGTACGTCGCGTGCGGCCATGATGTCGTCGTTGGAGGTGCCGGCAGGGACCATCGGCCAGACCATCGCGTCCTCGTGGACGATGAAGTCCACCACGACGGGACGGTCGTTGATCGCGTTGGCCTTGTCGATGATCGCGTCGAGCTCGTAGGGGTTCTCGCAGCGCAGGCCCACACAGCCCATCGCCTCGGAGAGCTGTACGAAGTCCGGGACCCGGGTGCCGCGGTTGGTGTCGGATCCCACTCCGTGTGTCGAACCGGTGGTGGCGTTGGTGGCGCCGTCGTGCAGCACCGTGTTGGAGAACCGTGCCCCGTAGAACAGGTTCTGCCACTGGCGGACCATCCCGAGCGCGCCGTTGTTGATGATCGCGACCTTGATCGGGATGTTGTTGAGCGCGCAGGTGGTGAGTTCCTGGTTGGTCATCTGGAAGCAGCCGTCGCCGTCGATCGCCCAGACCGTCCGTTCGGGGCGTCCGGCCTTGGCGCCCATCGCGGCCGGGACCGCGTACCCCATCGTTCCGGCACCGCCCGAGTTGAACCAGGTGCCCGGTTCCTCGTGCGGGAGGAACTGCGCCGCCCACATCTGATGCTGTCCCACGCCGGAGGCGAACAGCGTTCCCTCCGGCGCGAGTCGGCCGATCCGTTCGATGACCTGCTGCGGGGAGAGCAGTCCGGGGTCGGAGGGCAGTTCGTAGCCGCGCCGGTAGGTGGTCCGCCAGTGGTTCAGCTCCCGCCACCAGGCCGGATATCCCGTCCGGGCGGCCTCGCCGGTGCGGCCGTCCTCCTGCTCGGCGCGCACGGCGGCGGCCAGGGCGACGAGGACCTCGCGGGCGTCCCCGACGATGGGTACGTCGGCGACCCGGTTCTTGCCGATCTCCGCCGGGTCGATGTCGGCGTGGACGACCTTGGCGTGCGGGGCGAAGCCGTCCAGCTTGCCGGTGACCCGGTCGTCGAACCGGGCCCCCAGGGCCACGATCAGATCGGCCTTCTGGAGCGCGGCGACCGCCGCGACGTCCCCGTGCATGCCGGGCATGCCCACGTGCTGCGGGTGGCTGCCGGGGAAGGCGCCCAGCGCCATCAGGGTGGTGACCACGGGCGCCCCGGTCAGCTCGGCCAGGGTGCGCAGCTCGTCCGTGGCCCGCGCCTTGAGCACACCGCCGCCGACGTAGAGGACCGGGCGGCTCGACACGCTGATCAGCCGGGCGGCCTCGCGGATCTGCTTGGCGTGCGGCTTGGTGACCGGACGGTAGCCGGGCAGGTCCGTCGTCGTCGGCCACCGGAAGGTGGTGGTTGCCTGCAGGGCGTCCTTGGTGATGTCGATGAGTACGGGGCCGGGGCGGCCGGTGGAGGCGATGTGGAAGGCCTCCGCGACCGTCCGCGGGATGTCGTCGGCGTTCGTGACGAGGAAGTTGTGCTTGGTGATCGGCATGGTGATGCCGGCGATGTCGGCCTCCTGGAAGGCGTCCGTGCCGATCGCCGTGGAGGGGACCTGGCCGGTGATCGCGACCAGCGGCACGGAGTCCATGTACGCGTCCGCGATCGGGGTCACCAGATTGGTGGCGCCCGGCCCCGAGGTCGCCATGCACACCCCGACCTTGCCGGTGGCCTGCGCGTAGCCGGTGGCCGCGTGTCCGGCGCCCTGCTCGTGGCGGACCAGCACATGACGGACCCGGGCCGAGTCCATCAACGGGTCGTACGCCGGAAGGATGCAGCCGCCGGGAATACCGAACACGGTGTCCGCGCCGGCCTCCTCCAGCGAGCGGATGAGGGACTGGGCACCCGTCACGATCTCGGCGCCGGTGTCCGGCTGCCCGGCGGTACGGGGCCGCGCTTGCGGGAGGAGGGCCGCGGGGGCCTGCTTCACAGCGTTTGACATCGTCAGTTCCAAAAGTCCGTAGGAGTGTTGGCGAGGACGTATCGGTGATCGGCAGCCGCGGCGGGAGCGGCCGGATGGTGCGTGCCCGCCGCCGGGTGATCACCGCAACGGTGCACCCGGCGGACTTCGGTGGAGGTCAGGGCGGGGTTCTTGCCGTCTGCAGGGCGTCACAGGTGTGCCGTACGACGTCGAGGCCGGCGAGCTTCCTGACCAGCAGGCCGTCCCTGGTGAGCTCGCCGCGGACCGCCACCGCCGCCGCGTAGCCCCGGTCCACCGGAACGTCGAGGAGGGTCCAGCCGGACGGCGGGTACGGGCCCTCGGGGCGTCCCGAGCCGACGTAGTCGAGAGCGGGGTCGCGGCCGAGCCCCGTGCCGAGGCCCTTGAGGTAGGCCTCCTTGCGGGTCCAGAGCCGGGCCAGGGCCCGAGGCCGCGCCGGCGGGCTCAGCGCGGCCAGTTCGGCCTGCTCGTCGACGTGCAGCATCGCGGCGAGGTCCTCGGTGCCGTCCTCGTCCGGCACCAGTTCCACGTCGACCCCGATGGGGGCCGCCGCGGTTCCGACGACGGCGAGATCGCCCCGGTGGGACAGCGAGAAGAACAGCCGGTCGTCGGCGTCGAGCACGGTGGGCCGGCCGTGCGGTCCACCGCAGCAGGGGCAGGTGTCCCGGCCGAAGTGGACCTCCTCGGGGCGCAGGCTCAGGTACGAGCCGAGCAGCCGGCGAAGGGCGACATGCGCGGCCGTGAACCGGGTCCGGTCGGCGGCGTGCATGAGGGTGGCGGCACGTTGACGCTCGGTCGCGTCGAGTACCTGTTCGTCCAGGATGCCGATGGGGACATCCGAGACCCTCAGGAGCCAGAGGTCGAGTGAGCCAGGGGGTGGCAGCTCACGGACGACCCACGGCAGGGTTTGTTCCACGGGGTCTCTCCTGTTCGTACGAGAGTGACAGGCGAGTCGGGTCTCACGGCGTGGCCGGCGCGACCGGCAGGTCGCGCCTCCGGCGCAGCGGCCCGATCAGGAGGAGCAGCGGGGTCAGGGCGAGTCCCGCGGTCAGCAGCCACAGGGTGGGCCGCAGGCCGAGGGCGGTGCCGAGGATCCCGCCGAGCAGGGAACCGAAGGGAATGGCGCCGAAGTTCGCGACCGAGACGCTGGCCGAGACGCGGCCGAGCAGCTGGGGCGGACAGTAGCGCTGGCGGAACGCCCCCTGGATCACGTTGGCGAGCACGACGCCGAGCGAGAGGACCGCGCTCCCCACCACCAGTGCGGACAGGGTCCAGTCCGTCCCCGTCAGCGGGATGAGCAGGGCGAACGGGGCGCTGGCGATCGTGGCGACCAGCAGTCCGCGGGCCGAACCGAGCCGTGCGATCAGGCGTTTCGCGGTGGTGGCCCCGAGGATCCCACCGATGCTGCTCGACGCGAGGAGCCAGCCGGTGGCGCCTTCGGGCACCCCGAGCTCACGGATGATGAAGACCGGCAGGATCGCCGCCTCGGCCGTCAGCAGCAGGTTGGTGGCGGTGCCGTACAGGGTGAGGACGCGCAGGTACGGATCCCTGAAGGTGTACTGCACGCCCTCCTTGATGTCCTGTCGCAGGGCTCGGCGTACCTCGGGCTTCTCCGGGACCGGCTCCTCGCGGCGGATGCCGAGCAGGCACAGCGCGGAGACCAGGAACGTCGCCGAGTTGACCAGGAGACCGGAGGCGGCACCGAACGCCTGGGCCAGCAGACCGCCGCCGCCCAGCCCCGCGACCTGGGCCACCGACTCGCTGCCCTGGAGCTTGGCGTTGGCCTCCTGGAGGTCCTCGGGTTCGACGATGGAGGGCAGATAGACCTTGTACGAGATCCCGAAGAACACCGCGGCGAACCCGTTGATCAGCGCCACGACCATCAGCTGGGTCATCGTCAGGACGCCGAGCCAGCCGGCCACCGGAACGCTGGCCAGGAGCACCAGCGGGACCAGGTTGCAGATCAGCATGATCGGCCGGCGTCGCATCCGGTCCACCCAGGCACCGGCGGGCAGGCCGATGAGCAGCCAGGGCAGCCAGGGGGCGGCCGCCAGCACACTCACCCAGAACGTGCTCGCATCGAGCGTCACCACGGCCACCAGGGGCATGGCGACCCCGGTGATGTTGATGCCGACGCGGTTGGTCGTCTCGCCGAGCCACAGCAGCCGGAAGTCGTGGTGGCCGAGCAGTCCGCTGCGCGGCGGACGATCCTGCTCCTCGCCCGGAGCGCGTTCGGTCAGGCGGGCCGACATGACGTCACCGCCTCGGTCACGGCCTGCGACAGCAGTGCGGCACCGTCCGCCCAGCGGGCGCGCCGGCCGGACAACTCGGCTCGAAGGACGTCCCGTCGGGCACCGAGGGCGCGGATCCCGTCCGCCGTGGAACCGGGTCCGCCGCCGTGGGCGCACGCCGCGGCCACCCGGTCGGGGGCCAGCCCGCCGTCGTCGACGGCGGCGAACCGTGCCGCGTCCACCAGCGACCGGCCGGATTCCAGGGCACCGAGCACGGTCTCGCCGACCAGATGGTGCGCGGCACGGAACGGTGTCCCGTCCAGGACGAGCCGCTCCGCCAGGTACGTGGCCGAGGTGAAACCGTCCACGGCCCGGTCCGTCATGCGTTCCCGTTCCGGTTCCGTGCCCGCCACCACCAGGCTCAGCAGCGTCACCGCGTCGGTGGTGCTGCTCAGACCGGGCCAGAGGTGCCGTACGGCCTCGGTGCCCACCGCGATGGCGTTGGTGTAGCCGCCGGTGGTCATCGCGGACGCCGCGCCGACGAAGGCGCCGAGACTCGCGGTGGACCTGCCCTGGATGTGTTCGAGCAGGAAGGGGTTGCGCTTCTGCGGCATCATCGAGCTGGAGCCGACGAGGGTGTCGCCCACCCGCAGCAGCCCGAACTCCTCCGAGGTCCAGGTGCTCAGGTCCCGCCCGGCGCGGGCCAGCGCGACGCCGAGGACGGCGGAGGCGGACAGCAGGTCCAGTACGAAGTCCCGGGAGGCCACCGCGTCCACCGAGTTGGGCGCGGCGGAGCTGAAGCCGAGCAGTTCGGCGGTGCGCCGGGGGTCGATGGGGACGGACGTCCCGCCGATCGCGCCGGCGCCCAGCGGGTTGACGTCGAGCTGGCGTCCGGCGTCCAGCAGCGACTCGTACGCGCGCAGCACCGCGCCGGCGACACCGGCGAGGTAGTGGCCGTAGCTGATCGGTACGGCCGGCTGGCCGTGGGTGTAGGCGGGCATGACCACGTCCCGGTACTCCTCGGCCTTCGCCAGGAGCACCCCCGCCAGCCGGTCGACCGCGTCGAGCAGGGCCAGGTACGGCCCGCGCGTCTTCAGCCGGGTGGTGGTGGCGTTGAGGTCGTTGCGCGAGCGGCCGGTGTGCAGGATGCCGCCGGTCCCGTCGCCCAGCCGCTCGATGAGGTGTCCCTCGTACGCCAGGTAGACGCCGCGCGGCATCGGGGTGGCCCGGACCGGGGCGAAGTCCTGTGCGCGCAGTTCCTCGATGGTGCGCAGCAGGGCCGCGGCCCGGTCGGCGGCCACGATCCCGCGTTCGGTGAGCATGATCAGGTGGGCCCGGTCGACCTCGCTGATGCAGCGCAGCTCCTCGCCCAGCCCGTCCGCGGTGTCCGGCAGGTACTGGTCGTAGACGATGCGGTGCGCCTCGGCGTCGAGCGCGGCCTTGAGCCGGCCGGTGTCGACGCCGTGCGCCGTCGCTGCGGTCATGCGAATGCCTCCTCTGTGTGCAGGTCCGCGTAGGACACGGCCTCGCCGAGCAGGGCCACGGCCCGGTCGGCGGCCTCGGCCGCCCGTACCGAGCGGTCGGCGACGGCGATGGCGTGGCCGACTCGGCCCCGGAAGTCCTCGGCGGGGCCGACGGGTTCGCCCGGAGCGCGGTAGAGCACCGCCTCGACGGTGCCCGGTACGGTGCGGGCCCTGGCCACGGCTTCAGCGAGTGCGGCGGACCGGTCGAGGATGCCATCCTGTTCCGCGGTGAGGAACCGGATCGAGGCGCGGGCGTATCCGCCGCGTTCCAGCTCGGGGGCGGTGCCGAGGGCGGCCAGCACCTGGGCGCGCACCAGGTCGATCCCGCAGGCCCTGCGGACCAGTTCGGGGATCATGCCGCCGGCCAGCCGGGGGTTGACCTCGATGACCTCGGCGGTGCGGGGCCCGGTCAGGCGCAGTTCGACATGGGCGGCTCCCCAGCCGAGGCCGAGCGCCCGCACGGCGCGTACCGCGGACTCGCGCAGGGCGATCTCCTGTTCGCCGGGCAGTGCGGCCGGCACGTCGTGGCCGATCTCGACGAAGGACGGCAGCGCGCCGACGTGCTTGGCGACGGTGACGACGGCGTCGGTGCCGAACACCTCGACGGAGAACTCCGGGCCCGTCAGGTACTCCTCGACCAGGATCCGGCTCGGTGACGCGATACCCCGCTCGTTCACGGTGGCCGCCAGCAGCGTCCCGGCGTGTTCGGCGACCTCGTCGAGGTCCGCGCAGAGCCGTACGCCCAGACTCCCCGACCCCTGCACCGGTTTGACCACCACGGGCAGTCCGATGGAGCGGGCCGCGGCGAGTGCGTCGGCGACCTCGGAGACGACGGCGAAGTCCGGCGACCCGACGCCCGCCTCGTCGAGCACCCGGCGTTGCTCGGCCTTGTCGCGGCAGGCCTGTACGGCCTCGGCCGACGGGCCGGGCAGCCCGAGCCGGTACGCCAGTGCGGCGGCGGTCGGTACGTAGTACTCGGAGCTGGTCAGGACGCCCGCGACGGTGGCGTCGGCCTCCAGCGCGCGGACGGCCGCCCACAGCGCGGCCTCGTCCGAGGTGTCCACGACGACCGTCCGCAGCCGGTCCTCGGCGGCGTACGGGTAGCGGCCCGGGTCCGCGCACAGCAGCACGGGCACCACACCGAGTTCGGCCGCGCGCCGCGCGAACAGCCGTCCCGTACCGGTGGTGTTGCTCTCCACCAGGAGCAGCAGGCGCTCGCTCATGAGCCGACCACCGGCATCACCACGTCGTCGAAGCCGCGGCGGGCCCACAGCAGCCGGGACCAGGCGGCGGTGGCGTCCAGCGGGTGCTCGACGGTGAGCGGGCCGCCGGTGGCGGGGGCCGGGACGATGCCCTGCTCGCTGAGCCAGCTGTCGTTGTAGACCGTGGACTGGTAGCGGTAGCCCTCGTCCGGGAGCACCATCACGACGGTGCTGTCCGGGTTCTGCTCGGCCCACCACGACGCCACCTGGAAGGACGCGCCGCTGGTCGGGCCCATGAACAGGCCGTGCTCGCGGTAGAGCTCATGGGTCGCGTGGAACGCCTCGGGGGCCGTCACCCAGTGGACCTCGTCGTACGCCGCGTGCTTGACGTTGCCCGGGTGGATGCTGCTGCCGAGCCCGCGCAGCATGCGCGGTCCGTCCGGGCTGCCGAAGATGATGCTGCCCTGGGTGTCCACGCCGACCAGGTGCAGTGCCGGGCCGGTCTGCCGCAGCGCGGCGGCGAGTCCGCCGGTGGAGCCGCCCGAACCCACCGGGCCCACCAGGCAGTCCACGGCTCCGACGGTGTTGCCGATCAGGTCGGCGACGATGCCGTACGCGCCGGGGTTGTCGGGGTTGTCGTACTGGCCGGGGACGAAGGCGTCCGGGTGCTGCCGGCGCAGCTCGGCGACGCGGGCGAGCCGGGCGCCCTGGATGCCGCCGGCCTGGCCGGTGTGCTCGACGATCTCCACCGTCGTACCGAGCATTTCGAGCCGGGTGCGCAGATCCCGGTCGATCGCCGAGTCGCCGACGATGGTCAGCGGGTAGCCGCGCAGCCGGCAGACCATGGCCAGGCCCAGGGCGAAGGTGCCCGAGGAGGTCTCGATGATCCGGGTGCCCGGGGAGATCAGGCCGGCCGCCTCGGCGCGGTCGAGTATGTAGCGGGCCGGCAGCAGCTTCATGAGGCTGAAGGCCGCCGCGTAGAGGTTGTCGCTCACCTTGATGATGCGTGGCAGCTCCGTGGCCTCCACGATCGAGGAGTGAGCCTTGGGCAGAGTCGTCGTCGTCATGTCAGTCACCCGTTGTGTAGTTCCACTGCTCGTGAATTCCGAGCTCTTGCAGGAGGTCCTGGGCCAGGTCGGTCCGCGCCTCGACCTCGGGGTCGTCCCGGTCGAAGAGGAGACCGGCGATGTCCCCGCTGTGCGCCGCCTGTACCCCGACGGCTCCGGTGGTCCGCGCGATGTCACGGATGCGGTCGAGGTCCGGGATCGGCAGATGACGCTGGTTGATCTCCGTGCTGGCCGTGGCCACCGAGCCCAGCAGGGCCACGTCCTTCATCTGGATGGCCTCCCGGAGCATCGCCTGCAGCCGGGTGAAGAGGTCGATCTCGTCCTGCCCGTAGCGGGCCGGCGAGAGGGCCAGCGTGTCCACGCCCCGCCCGCCGCCCGCGGGGCGTGAGCCGAAGCCGAGGATCCGCAGGGCCGGCATCCGGTAGCCGAAGTCCTCGATCACCGTGCCCTCGCGCTGGGCGAAGAGGACGGTGGACTCCTCGAACATCAGCGAGTCGGACGCGGTCTCCGCGCGCACCGCGATCCGGGCGACCTCCTGCGGCGGCAGCGGGCTGACGAACGCGTCCTTCACCGCCCAGATGGCCGCGAGCACATCGCTGGTGGACGAGCCGAAGCCCCGGCACAGCGGTACGTCACCGGTGAGGTCGAGATGACCGCCCGCCGGCTCGGCGCCCGGCGGTGTCACGGCGCGGACCGCGAGTTCGGCCGCGCGCCGCGCCTTGCCCTTCCAGTCCGGCGTGACGGTGACCTCCGCGCCGGGAGCGGGGATGAACGTCGCGCGGGTCGCGTGAATGGTGCAGGGAAGAGTGACGAGACCTCGGGTGAGCCCGCCGTCACCGGGGAACACGCCTTGCAGGATCTCGCCGTGGTGGACGGGGGCTGAAGCTACCCCGACACGCCAGCCGGAATGATCAACCATTTCCTTGACTTTCTGTTGCCGGGAGCCGTGGCCTGCGGATGGCTTCACGCTATGCAGGCCGGAACCCGCTGCCCGGCGGCATGAGCGGCAGCACGCGGGCAATTCGGGGTACCGGCGACGGCGGCGCACGCGAAGGTGCCCGGGTCCGCCGTCGTGGCGGACCCGGGCACCTGTGGGGTACTGGGGTCCCCCATCCAGGGCTCTTTGTGGTCGAGCAAAGGAACACCCGGCGGCGGGGGTACCCCTACAAA
>NZ_JBHWIY010000046.1:37236-45785 GCF_042731715.1 Streptomyces sp. NPDC059832
CAATGGCGATGCACGAGAGGGGGCCCGGGTCTGCCGTGGTGGAGAACCGGGGCACTGGTGGGGCCCTGGGTTCCTCCGTCCGGATCCTGCGCGATCCGGACGCAGGACCCTCGGTCAGTGGCGCACTCCTCGCAACTCCTCGGCCAGTACCTTTCCGATCTCGCGCAACGGCTCGGCCGTGGTCATGTCCCAGTGCTCGCAGTCGATGTCGTGCTCCTCGACGCGGCCCCCGACATGGGGTGCCCAGGCGTCCGCCCCGCCCGCCGCGGCCGGGGTGCGGGCGGCGTTGAAGAACACCGCGTCGCCGCCGAACCGCCGCCGGGGAACGTACCGGTAGCGCATCTCCAGGTTGCCTGCCGTCGCGGCGACGACCGCCGCGGCCTGGGCGGGCTCCAGCGCGCCCAGGATCGCGTCCTCGGCGCGCAGCACGGCGGCCAGCTCCTCCGCGTCCGGGGCGGTTTCGGCGCACCGTACGTCGAGTTCGGCGCCGCGTCCGCCGAGCAGCGCGGTCAGCACCTCCCGGCCGGTGATCGCGGGTGGCCGGAATCCGTCGGGCAGCGGGTAGGAGTCGAGCAGCGCCAGGATGGCGACCTCCTCGCCCTGCTCCTCCAGCCGGGCAGCAACGGCGTGCGCCACCAGACCGCCGAACGACCAGCCGAGCAGGTGGTACGGGCCGTGGGCCTGGACCGAGCGGATCTCGGCCACATAGCCGTCCGCCATCTCCTCGATGCCGGCCGGCCGGTCCGAGGGGCTGGTCAACTCCTTTGCCTGCAGCCCGATCAGCGGACGTCGCCCGCCGATGTGCCGGAGCAGTCCGGCGTACGACCAGCTCATCCCGGAGATCGCGTGGACGCAGAACAGCGGGGCCTCGTCGTCGGTGCCGGACGCGGCCCGGATCGGCAGCAGCGTCTCCATCGGGTCGCCGCCCGTGTTCGTGGCGATGTGTTCGGCGAGCAGCACGGGCGTCGGGTACTGGAACAGGTCCCGGATGGTGACGCGGGTGTCCCAGATGCCGCGGATCCGGCCGATCAGCCGGGTGGCGAGCAGCGAATGGCCGCCCAGTTGGAAGAAGTGGTCGTCGATGGTGACCGACGTCAGGCCCAGGACCTCCGCGAAGAGGCCGCACAGGACTTCCTCCGCCGGGGTGCGCGGCGCCCGGCCGCCGCCGGTGTCGGCCTGCTGCGGTTCGGGCAGCGCACGGCGGTCGAGCTTGCCGTTGACCGTCAGGGGCAACGCGTCCAGTGGCACGATCGTGGCCGGCACCATGTACTCGGGCAGGGCCGCGACCGCGTGCCGGCGCAGTTCGGGAATGTCCGGCCGACTGCCTTCGGTGGGCACCACGTACGCCACCAGCCGTTTGTCACCGGGCCGGTCCTCGCGGATCAGCACCGCCACCTGGGCGAGGGAGGGGTGCCGCAGCAGCGCCGATTCGATCTCACCCGGCTCGATGCGGAAGCCCCGCAACTTGATCTGCTGGTCGGCCCGGCCGAAATACTCCAGCGCGCCGTCCTGGCTCCAGCGGGCCAGGTCGCCGGTGCGGTACATCCGCGAGCCGGGCGCGCCGTGCGGGTCGGCCACGAACCGCTCCGCGCTCAGTACGGGCTGTCCGATGTAGCCGTGGGCCAGGCCGTGCCCGGCGACGTAGAGCTCACCGGGGACACCCGGCGGCAGCAGCCGGAGGTTCTCGTCCAGGACGTAGGCGTGCTTGCCGGCGATCGGCCGTCCGATCGGGATGGCGGGCGCCGGCCCGGTGAGGGTGTGGGTGGTGGTGAAGCCCATGCTCTCGGCCGGCCCGTAGCCGTTGACCAGGTGGAGGTGGGGGTGGTCGGCCAGCGCCTTGGCGGTGTGGGCGGGTGAGGCCGCCTCACCGGCGGTCATGGCCTCCTTGATCTGTGAGAAGACCGCCGGGTGCTCGTCGAGCATGTGGTTGAACAGGCTCGCCGACATCTGCAGGGTGGTGATCGCGTGCCGCTCCACCAGCTCCGCGATCTGGTGCGGATCGGTGTGCTGGCCGGGCTGGAGGACGCAGACGCCGCCGTGCAGGAGCGGTCCGAAGACCTCCAGTGCGAAGGCGTCCCAGGACACCGGGGAGCTCTGCAGATAGGTCTGCCCGGGGCCGAAGTCCAGGTAGTCGGGGCCGATGAACGTGGCGGCCAGCGCCCGGTGCGAGGCCGCGACCCCCTTGGGAACTCCGGTCGATCCGGAGGTGAACATCACGCAGGCGATGGACTCCGGGTGCCCGCCCGTCTCCACCGGCGTCCCCGGCAGTGCGCTGATCGCGGGTACCTCCGCGGTCAGGTCGACCAGGGTGGACGGGGTCGACAGGGCCGTCAGGTGGGCCTGGGTGACCAGCGCCGCCGGATCGGTCTGCCCGAGCACGGTGTTCAGCCGGTCGGCCGGGAACTGCGGGTCGAGCAGGGTGTATCCGGCCCCGGCCTTGAGGGCGGCGAGCAGTGTGGCGATGAGTTGCGGGGACCGCTCCAGATGGATGGCGACGATGCTGCCCGGGGTGACCCCGTGCATGGTCAGGTGGCGGGCCAGCCGGTTGGACCAGATGTCCAGCTCCTGGTACGTCACCTGCTGCTCCTCGTGGACCAGCGCCACCGCGTGCGGGGTGCGGGCGGCCTGCTCCGTGAAGAGTGCGTCGAGCCCGAGGGCGGGCGCCGGTGACTGCGCACCGCTCCACTCCCGCAGCTGCGCCCGCTCGTGCCCGGACACCATCTCCAGCTCGGCGAGGGGCAGATCGGGGGTGGCCACGGCGCCGGTGAGGAGCCGGACCAGGCGGTCCGCCGTGGCCTCGATGGTGCGTGCGTCGTACAGGTCGGTGGTGTACTCGATCAGGATGTCGAGTCCGTCGGGCCGGCCGTCGGCGGCCCGGCTCTCGGCGAACGCGAAGGTGAGGTCGAACTTAGCGACGGAGACCGGCGGGATGGCGAACTCGCTCTCCAGTCCGGCCAGTCGGGGAGCTTCGTTGCTGGTGTCGCCGACGGTGAGCATCACCTGGAAGAGGGGGTGCCGGGCGGTGGTGCGCTCGGGGTTGAGGGCTTCGACCAGCCGGTCGAACGGCAGGTCCTGGTGGGCCCAGGCGGCGAGGTCGGTCTCGCGGACCCGGGTGAGCAGCTCACGGAAGCTCGGGTCGCCGCTGGTGTCGGTGCGCAGGACGAGCGTGTTGACGAAGAAGCCGATGAGATCGTCGAGCTTCTGGTCGGTGCGCCCTGCGACGGGTGAGCCGAGCGGGATTTCGTGCCCGGCGCCGGAACGGGACAGCAGGGTCGCCACGGCCGCCTGGGCCACCATGAACAGGGTGGTCCCGGTGTCCTGGGCCAGGGACATCAGGGCGGTGTGCAGCTCGGCGGGGCAGTGCACGGCGTGTGTGCGGCCCCGGTTGGAGGCGACGGCGGGGCGGGCGTGGTCGGCGGGCAGCGTGGCCTCCTCCGGCAGCTCGGCGAGCACCCCGCGCCAGTGGGCGAGCTGGCGTTCCTCGTCGCGCTCCAGGAGCCGTTGCTGCCAGAGGGAGTAGTCGGCGTACTGGACCGGCAGCGGCTCCCAGGCGGGGGCGGAGCCCTCGGCGCGGGCCTGGTAGGCGGTGGCCAGGTCCCGGAAGAGCGGTCCGTTGGACCAGCCGTCGGAGGCGATGTGGTGGATCACGAGCATGAGCACGTGGTCCTCGGGCCCGAGCTCCAGCAGCTGTGCCCGGTACGGCAGTTCGGCCGCCAGGTCGAAGGTCCGGCCGGCCTGGGCGGCCAGCCGCTCCGTGAGCTCCTCCTCGGTGGTGGTGATCAGGGGGAGGTCGGTGGTGGTCGGGGGAAGGATGTGCTGGTGGGGGGTGCCCTCGTGGGTGGGGAAGACGGTGCGCAGGCCCTCGTGGCGTGTGGTGAGGTCGGTGAGGGCGAGCTGGAGGGCCCGGTGGTCGAGGGAGCCCTTGAGCCGCAGGGCGAGCGGGATGTTGTAGGTGGCGGACGGGCCCTCCATCTGGTCGAGGAACCACAGACGCTGCTGCGCGGACGAGAGCGGAATGATCTCCGGGCGCTCCTCGGGCATCAGGGCCGGTCGCCGCTCCCCACTGCCCTCGGCCGCGATCCGCTCGGCCAGCTGCGCGACGGTCGCGTACTGGAACAGGTCCCGGATGGTGATCTCGGTTTCCCACACGGCCCGGATGCGGCTGATGAGGCGGGTGGCGAGCAGGGAGTGGCCGCCGCGCCGGAAGAAGTGGTCGTCGATGGTGACCGACGGCAGTCCGAGCACGGCCGCGAAGAGGCCGCAGAGGACTTCCTCGGCGGGCGTCCGGGGCGGGCGCCCGCCGGCGTCGGTGCTCTGCCGGGGCGCGGGCAGGGCACCTCGGTCCACCTTGCCGTTGGTGGTGAGGGGGATCTCGTCGAGGACGACGAAGGCGGACGGGACCATGTACTCCGGGAGTGCGCCGGCGATCTCGCGGTGCACCGCCTCGGTGTCGATCCGGGAGCCGTCGGCGGCGACGAGGTACGCGGCAAGGCGTTTGTCACCGGGCCGGTCCTCCCGGACCACCACGGTCGCCTGCCCCACGCTCCCGTGGGCTGTCAACGCGCTCTCGATCTCGCCGAGTTCGATGCGGAAGCCGCGGAGCTTGACCTGCTGGTCGGCGCGGCCGAGGTATTCGAGCGAGCCCTCGTGGTTCCAGCGGACCAGGTCGCCCGTGCGGTACATCCGCGTTCCGGCCGGGCCGTACGGGTCCGCGACGAAGCGTTCCGCGGTCAGCGAGGCACGGTTGAGGTAGCCCTGGGACAGCCCGGCTCCCGCGATGTACAGCTCGCCGGGAGCGCCCGGCGGAACCAGCCGCAGGGCGGCGTCCAGGACGTACAGGCGGTGGTTGTCGAGGGGCTCGCCGATCGGGACGGCACCCGCGTAGTCCAAGGGACGGTGGATGCGGTGGGTGGTGGCGAAGGTCGTGGTCTCCGTCGGACCGTAACCGTTGACGACCGTGACTTCGGGGCAGTGGTCCATGACGCGGCGCACCGCCTCCGGCGGAACCACGTCACCCCCCGCCCATACCTCACGCACCCCGGCGAACGCCTCGGGTGCCTCCTCCGCCATGACGCGGAAGAGACCCGCGGTCATCCAGAGCGCGGTGACCCGGTGCTCGGTGAGCAGGCGCTGGTAGTCGGTGGGTGCGAGATGGCCGCGCGGTGCCACCACGACCGTACGGCCGTTCAGCCACGGCACCCAGATCTCGTACGTCGAGGCGTCGAAGGCGGCCGGCGAGTGGAACAGCACGCGCCGGTGGTTGCCGTTCGCGTACATGGTCTGCGCGGCCAGGTCCGCCACGTTGCGGTGCGTGACCGCGACGCCCTTGGGCACTCCCGTCGAGCCCGAGGTGAACATCGCGTACACCGGCTGGTCGGGGTGGATGGTGTGTGCCGGAGCGGTGGCGGGCAGCCGGTCGAGGTCGATGGTGTCGCCCAGGACGACGATCTGCGCGTCGGCGTCCAGGACGACCTGGTGGTCCGAGAGGGCCTGGTCGGTGAGCAGGACCGGTGCCCGGGTGTCGGCCAGGATCTGGACGAGCCGGCTGTCCGGGTCGGTGGTGTTCAGCGGGGCGTACACGGCACCGGCCTTGACCACGGCGAGCAGTGCGGTGAGCAGGTCGGTCGAGCGCTCCATCAGGACGGCGACCACGTCGTGCCGTCGTACTCCGACATCGATGAGGTGGTGGGCCAGCCGGTTGGTGACCTCGTCGAGTTCGGCGAACGTCAGATCGCGGTCCTCGTCCACCAGGGCTATCGCGTCCGGGGTGCGGGCGGCCTGTGCGGCGAACAGCTCCGCCAGGCTCATCCCGGACGTGCCGGTGGCGGCGCCGCTCCGCTCCTCCAGGAGCAGCCGCCGCTCGTGCTCGCCGAGCAGGTCGAGGACCGACAGCGGGGTGTCGGGCGAGGTGACCACGGCCTCCAGCAGCCGGTTCAGCCGCGCCATGAGGGCGTCGATCGTCCGGGCGTCGTAGAGGTCGGTGGCGTACTCGATGGTGATGTCCAGACCGTCCGGCCTGCCGTCACGGGTGCGGTGCTCGGCGAAGCCGAACGTCAGGTCGAACTTGGCGATCTGCAGGGCGCTGTACTCGGTACGGGCGTCGAGCCCCGGGAAGCCGATGACGTCCGAACCGGCCTCGCCCATGGTGAGCATCACCTGGAAGAGCGGGTGGCGGGAGGCGGAGCGCTCGGGGTTGAGCACCTCGACCAGTCGGTCGAAGGGCAGGTCCTGGTTGTCCCAGGCCGCCAGATCCGTCTTGCGGACCCGGGAGAGCAGGTCGCGGAAGCTCGGGTCGCCGGTCAGATCCGTGCGCAGCACCAGGGTGTTGACGAAGAAGCCGACCAGGCCGTCGAGTGCCTCGTCGATGCGCCCGGACACCGGGGAGCCGATCGGGATGTCGAGGCCGGCGCCGGAGCGGGACAGGGCGGTCGCCACGGCGGCCTGGACCGCCATGAACAGCGTGGCACCGGACTCCCGCGCGAGATGGGTCAGACCGATGTGGAGGTCGGCGGGCAGGTGGACGTCGCAGGTGGCGCCCACGTACGAGGCGGAGGCCGGGCGCGGACGGTCGGCCGGCAGGGTGGCCTCCTCCGGCAGCTCGGCCAATGCCCGGCGCCAGAAGTCCAGTTGGCGGGATCCGGCGCTCTGCGGGTCGTCGCCCTCGCCGAGCAGTTCCTGCTGCCAGAGGGTGTAGTCGGCGTACTGGACCGGGAGCGGCTCCCAGTCGGGCACGACGCCCCGGGCGCGTGCTTCGTAGGCGGTGGCGAGGTCCTGGAGCAGGGGCGCGGTCGAGCCGCCGTCCGACACGATGTGGTGCATCACGATGAGCAGGACGTGCTCCTGCTCGCCGAGGGCGATCAGGCGTGCCCGGACCGGCAGGTCCACCGCGAGGTGGAATACCTGGGCGGACTCCTCGGCGAGCACGACCGGCAGCGTCGCGGCGTCGGCCGGGATGACCTCCAGTGCGAGCTCCACGTCCTCCTCGGCGAGGATGTGCTGGTACGGCGTGCCGTCCTGGTCGGGGAAGAGGGTGCGCAGGCTCTCGTGTCTGCCGACCACGTCCAGGAGCGCCGACTGGAGGGCCGGGCGGTCGAGTTCGCCGTTCAGCCGCACGGCGAGCGGGATGTTGTAGGTGGTCGACGGCCCTTCCATCTGGGCGATGAACCACAGCCGCTGCTGGGCGAATGACAGGGGAATCACTTGGTCACTCCCATCCGGCGCATCGGCCGAAGTCTGGGCCGTGCGGCCTCGGCGCCGTCGAGCTTCTCGACGAGCGTGGCCACGATCGGGTTTTCGAAAAGGGTCGCCACGGAGAGTTCGACCCCGAGTACGGTGCGGATCCGGCCGACGAGCCGGGTGGCGAGGAGCGAGTGCCCGCCGAGGTTGAAGAAGTGGTCGTCGATGGTGACCGACGGCAGTCCGAGGATCTCCGCGAAGAGACCGCACAGGACTTCTTCCTTGGCGGTGCGCGGTGCGCGCCCGGTGGCGTCGTTGCCGAACTGCGGGGCGGGCAGGGCGCGTCGGTCGACCTTGCCGTTGACGGTGAGCGGGATCTCGTCGAGGACCACGAAGGCGGACGGGATCATGTAGTCGGGCAGCAGCCCGGACACCTGGCGCTGTACGTCCCCGGGTTCGATCCGGGCGCCTTCCTCGGCGGTGAGGTAGGCGACGAGGCGCTTGTCGCCGGGCCGGTCCTCCCGGACCACGACGGTGGCCTGGGCCACGCCCGGCCGGCCGACGAGGACGGTCTCGATCTCGCCCGGCTCGATGCGGAAGCCGCGGAGCTTGACCTGCTGGTCGGCGCGGCCGAGGTATTCGAGGGAGCCTTCGAGGTTCCAGCGGACCAGGTCGCCGGTCCGGTACATCCGCGTACCGGCCGGGCCGTACGGGTCCGCGACGAAGCGGTCGGCGGTCAGCGCCGGGCGGTCGAGATAGCCCTGTGCCAGGCCGGCTCCCGCGATGTACAGCTCGCCGGGCGTTCCCGGCGGAACCAGCCGCAGGCCCTCGTCGAGAACATAGAGCCGGTGGTTGTCCAGGGGTTCGCCGATCGGGATCGCACCGGCGTGGTCCAGTGGGCGGTGGATGCGGTGAGTGGTGGCGAAGGTCGTCGTCTCCGTCGGGCCGTATCCATTGACGACCGTCAGCTGCGGGCAGCGGTCCATGACCCTGCGTACTGCCTCCGGCGGGACCACATCGCCTCCGGCCCACACCTCACGCACCCCGGCGAACGCCTCCGGGACCTCCTCCGCCATGACGCGGAACAGACCCGCCGTCAGCCACAGCGCGGTGATGCGGTGCTCGGCCAGGAGCCGCTGGTAGTCGGCCGGGGCCAGGTGCCCCGCGGGGGCGACGACGAGGGTGCCGCCGTTGAGCCACGGCACCCACATCTCGTACGTCGAGGCATCGAACGCCATCGCGGAGTGGAACAACACCCGACCGTGATTACCGTTCGCATACATCGTCTGCGCCGCCAGGTCCGCCACATTGCGATGCGTGACCGCGACACCCTTCGGCACCCCCGTCGAACCCGACGTGAACATCGCGTACAC
>NZ_JBHWIY010000047.1:0-44635 GCF_042731715.1 Streptomyces sp. NPDC059832
CCAGGCTCGACCGGCACACCGCCGATCACCCAGAAGAATCCTCCGTCGCGCTGGCAGCATGATCAACCCCCGAAGGACTTACGAACTCGACCACTAAGCTTGGAGCTCCGTGCGCTCACTTCGCGTCCTTCAGGTTGAGAGGGTTGGGTGTACGTGTTGTTGTCCGGCGCAGCCGGTGTCCGGCATTCACAGTTGGCAGACGGTGATGGACATCGGTTGCGCCGGAAGCTTGGACCGGCGAACAGGATGGTGACGCTCGTTCAGGGGAAGAGGGCCTGGATGCCGACGACGGCGGCGCCGCGGGCCCACTCCTCCCAGGGGAGCGGACGCAGGGTCAGCGGGCATTTCGCCGCTGCTTTGAAACAGTGCGCTTCGTAGGCGTCCCTGATGTGCATTCCGAAAAGGTCGTAGGTGTCGAGCCCCTCGCCTGTGACGACGACACGCTCGGGACCTACGAGGTTCACAAGGGTGGCGATGCCGACGCCGATGGCGTGGCCCGCCCTCGCGAAGACGCCCTGTGCGGCGGAGTCTCCACCACGGGCGAGCTGAACGGCGCCGTCGAAGTCCAGGTCCGGGTCGTCGGTGGCGCAGCGGATGGCGGCGAGGACGGCGTCGCTGGAGGCGATGGCCTCGACGCAGCCGACCTGGCCGCAGTGGCACCGTGGCCCGGCCGGGTCGATGCTGATGTGCCCCATCTCTCCGGCGACGCCGTACGCGCCGGCGACCAGCTCACCGTTGATGACGATCCCGGAACCGATCCCCGCTCCGATGGTGACCAGCGCGAAGTACTCGGTACCGATGCCCTCGCCGAACCAGTGCTCGGCGGCGGTGATGGCCTTGACGTCGTTCTCCACGGTGACGGTCAGGCCGGTCGCCGCGGCAACGGTCTCGGCCAGCGGCACGTCGCGCCAACTGGGAAGCACAGAGTAGCGGACACGTCCGCAGGGACGGTCCACGTCGCCGGAGACCGCGATGCCCAGGTGCCGGGTGCGGGCCCGGTACTCGGGTTTCACGTCAAGAAGTTCGGAGACGAGGTCGGCCAGGAGCGCACACACGGCGGCCGGGTCGCGGTCGCCCAGTGGCCGGCTGGCGGTGGTGCGCATCCGGGCCCGCAGGTCGCAGACCGCGCCGTAGAGGGTGTCGGCACTGATCTTCACACCGACGACGAACTCCCGGTCGGGAGTGACGGCCAGCGGGTTCACGGGGCGTCCGGCCCCTGGAGCGGTGCGCTCCGGGGGAAGTTCGTGCAGGTAGCCGTCCTCGATGAGTGGTCGCGCGGCCTTGGTCACAGCGGTCGAGGACAGACCTGTCCGGCGGGCCAGCTCCACCCGACTGAGCGGGCTTTCGGCCAACAGCAGGGCGAGGATGGCGGTTTCGGCCGGTGCCGTCACCAGTGGTCGCGAGTGGTTTGGAAACACGGCGGCAACCTACGATAAATAAATAACTTCGTCCAGTATTGATTTTCTCGTTCGAGCAGCCCTACGCTCTGGCCCAACTCCGGCCACTTCAAACGTCATTCGGCGTTTCCGTTTGCCCGGGTCCTCACCGACGCTCGACACCCCTCGGGACCTCCTGTGCCTCCCACTCCCTCATCCGTTTCCTTCGACCCCACACGCGGGCTGGTGGTCCTGCGGACCCCGAACAGCGTCTACGCCGTGCGCATCGGCGCGGACGGCAGCCCCCGGCATCTGCACTGGGGGGAAACGCTCGACACCGACGCCCTCTGTGGACTGCCCGCAGCCGCCTCACCTGCCGCGAGCAGCTTCGAGACAGACCCCACCCCGGACGAATTGGCCCCGCAGACCGGTGCTCGGTTCGGGCCGGCCGGCCTCCAGGTGCGGTTCGCCGACGGCACCCGGGGTGCCCAGTGGTCCTTCACCGGCCACACGGTCCGGTACGGAGAACTCCGTCTGCAACTGACCGACCGCCGCTACCCGTTGGCCGCCGAACTGGGCTACCGCGTCCGCCCCGGCAGTGACGTCATCGAGCGCTGGGTGGAACTCACCCACACCGGAGCCGACGACTCGGGTCCCATCACCGTCGACCGGCTGGACTCGGCCTCCTGGACGCTACCGGCACTGCCCGACTACCGGCTCAGCCACCTCGTGGGCGGCTGGAACAGCGAGTTCCAGCTACAGCGCGACCGGCTCCCGGTCGCCGAGACCGTGCTCACCAGCCGCCGCGGCGTCACCAGCCACCACGCCAACCCCTGGCTCGCCCTCGACGACGGCACCGCCGACGAGGAAAACGGCGAGGTCTGGAGCACCGCCCTGGCCTGGAGCGGAAGCTGGCGCATCACCGTGCACCGCGACCCGGTCGGCCGGACCGCCTGGACCGGCGGCTTCGGCCACGAAGGACTCAGCTGGACGATCCGGCCCGGCCAGAGCCTGCACACACCCGTCTTCGCCGGCCTCTACACCCCCGACGGTTTCGGCGCCGCCAGCCGCGCCTGGCACACCCACATCCGCACAAGCGTCCTGCCCGCCCCCGACCAGGACCGGCCCGTCGTCTACAACTCGTGGGAAGCCACCGGCTTCGACGTCGGCCAGCCCGGCCAGCTGCACCTGGCCCGGCTGGCCGCACGTCTGGGCGCCGAACTCTTCGTCCTCGACGACGGATGGTTCGGCGGCCGTACCAGCGACCGGGCGGGCCTCGGCGACTGGACACCCCGGCCCGAGGCATTCCCCGACGGGCTGCGCCCACTGGCCGACGAAGTGCACCGCCTGGGCATGGCGTTCGGGCTGTGGGTGGAGCCGGAAATGGTCAACCGCGACAGCGACCTCTACCGTGCCCATCCCGACTGGGTCATCCACGCGGCGACTCGAGACGCGACCGAACTGCGCAACCAGCTCATGCTGAACTTCGCCCGCCCTGACGTCGAGGCCTGGGCCCATCGGACCCTGGACCAGCTGGTGCGCGACCACGACGTCGACTGGTTCAAGTGGGATGCCAACCGGGTCGTCACCGAAGCCGGATGGGCCGGCCATCCGGACCCCGACCGGCTGTGGATCGACCACACCCGCGCCGTATACCGGATCATGGACCGCCTCCGTGCCGACCACCCCGGCCTTCGCATCGAGGCCTGCGCGGGCGGCGGCGGACGGGCCGACCTCGGCGTCCTCGCCCGCACCGACCAGGCCTGGACTTCCGACAACACCGATCCCGTCGACCGGATCAGCATCCAGCACGGCTTCAGCCAGCTCTTCCCCGCTCAGGCCATGGCGGCCTGGGTGACCGACAACCCCAACGTCACCACCGGCCGCACCACCCCTCTCCGGTTCCGTTTCCATGTCGCCATGGCCGGAGCGCTCGGCCTCGGCGGGGATCTCACCGCCTGGTCCGAGGAGGAGCTCGACGAGGCCACCGCGCTCGTCAGCCGCTACAAGCAGATCCGCCCCCTGGTCCAGCACGGCCGCCAGTACCGCCTCCACGGCCCCGACGGAGTGACAGCCGTGCATTATGCGGCCCAGGACGACACCGAACACGCCGTCCTCGCCTGGCGCCCCGCAACCCGCTTCGGCCACCAGGCCCCTGGGCTCGCCCTGCCGGCCCTGGACGCCACGGCCCACTACCTCGACATCGACGAGGGCATCACCCACAGCGGCGCCGTCCTGACCCGCCGGGGCATCGACCTGCGGCTACCCGCCGGCGACTACGCCAGCCGCCTGATCCGGCTGCGCCGCACCGTCTGACCCCCGCCCCCCTTCTCTGCCCGACCCACGAAGGAACCGAGAACATGCCCACACCCCGCGTCCTGGTCGTCGGAATCGACGGCGTCCGCCTCGATCTGCTGCCGATGCTGGAAACGCCCAACCTCGACGAACTCGCGAACGCCGGCTTCCTCGCGCCCGTCCACATCGATGACGACACACCGACCATGTCGGGCCCCTGCTGGACCACGATCGTCACCGGTGTCGGCGTGGCCAAGCACGGAGTCTGGGGCAACAACTTCACCGGGAACCGGCTTGGGGTGTTCCCCGACTTCACCACGCGGCTGGCCGCCGAGCAGGGACTTCGGACCTTCGCGGCCGGCGGTTGGGAACCCCTGTTCCTGGCCCGGCAGGGCGGCCCCGTCTTCGCGGCCCCGAGCAGGCTCGCCTACATCGCCCCGCGCGAGGACACCCCGCAGGGCTGGGAGGAATGCGACCAGAGCGTGACCGACGAAGCCGCAAGAGTTCTCAGCTCCGGCGAAGACCTCGACGCCTCCTTCGTCTACCTCGGCGCTGTCGACGAGACCGCCCACTTCCTCGCCTGCGGAGCCGAGTACCGAAGCGCGATCGAGACCGCCGACCGGCAACTCGGACAGCTTCTCACCGCCGTACGTAAACGTCCCGACGCCCGGTCCGAGGAGTGGACCATCATCGTGGTGACCGACCACGGCCACCGCGACGAAGGCGGCCACGGCGGTCGCAGCACTTTGGAGCGCACCGCCTGGATCGCTGCGAACGGCCCCTGCATCGCCTCCGCCACCCCACCGGACAGCCTCCGCCACGCCGATGTCGCCGCCCACGTCTACGCCGCCCTGGGTATCACGCCCGACCTGCACTGGACGCTCGACGGACGGCCCTTCCACTCCCTCACGCCGCAGACCGCCTGACGCCGGCAGGAAACCGCTGGCCGGCGGAAACCGCCGGCCGGCGCCCCCAAGGCGCGGCAGCCAACCACAAGGACGCCCCACTCGCGTCCCACAGAGAGACCCCCTCCGTGGATACCACGTCCCTCGATTCCATCGACTTGGCCGCCTTCGACCCCGGCCAGTGGGAAGACGGCGCGAACACCCTCGATGTGGGCAACACACGAATCAGCCTGCGTACCCTCGCCGACAGCGCCACCCTGACCCTGTCGCACGACGACGCTGCCGGAACCGAGGCTCTTGTCACGGCAACGGCGGACGGCACCGTGACTCTGCGCCTGGACGGCCCACTGGGCGACGCCGTGGGCTTCTGGCACCCCGACGCCGGCTGGGAGCGCACCCTGCCCGCCGACTGGTCGGCATGGCGCGGCCTGTCACTCGTACGATCCGCACCCGTCGGCTGCCTCCATGACACCGCCGGTCGCAGTCTGCTCGCTCTCGCCACCAACCGCACCGTCCAGGAGACCTGGATCCGCTTCGGTGTTTCCGAGGAGCGCAAGCGCTTCGGCGTGTGGCTGCGCCTCTCCCTCGCCGCCGGGCAGACCTGCCGAGTCCGCATCTCCGCGCCGGGCACCGCCATGGCTGCCGCCCTCCGTCGGCTCCGCCAGTGGCTCGCCGGCCTGCCCGGCGGAGAGCCGCTGCCCGTTCCAGACTTCGCCCGGACGCCCGTCTACTCGACCTGGTACACCTTCACCCAGGACGTGACCGCGGCCGAGGTCGAGGAGGAGGCCGCCCTCGCCGCCGCCCTCGGCTGCGGCCAGCTGTTCCTGGACGACGGGTGGCAACTGCACGGCAACGGCCGCGGCTACGCGGGCTGCGGCGACTGGCAGCCGGACCCCGTCAAGTTCCCCGACTTCCGCGCCCACATCAGTACCGTTCGCCGTACCGGACTGCACTACACCGCCTGGATCGCCCCGCTCCTCCTGGGAGAACACTCCTCCGCCTACCCAGCCTGGGCAGCGTACGCGCCACACCACGTCCCGCACCTCGACTGCCACATCCTCGACCCCCGCCACACCGAAGTGCGCGCACACATCGCAGACACCTGCCGCACCCTGGTCGACACGTACCGACTCGACGGCCTGAAGATCGACTTCCTCGACGAGGCCATGGCCTACGCCGCAGTCCCCGCACCCGACCAGCCTGCCCCCGGTTACATTCCGGACATCGGAGAGGCGATGGCCGCGCTGCTCGCCGATATCCGCGACGCCCTGCGGGCCCTGCGCGGTGACCAGTTCGTCATCGAGCTGCGCCAGCCCTACACCGGGCCGGCCATGACCGCACTCTTGCAACGCACTGCGCGCCACCGACTGCCCGGCCGATCCCGTCGCCAACCGCATCCGGACGCTGGACATCGCGCTGCTCGCACCCGGCGAGCAGTCCACTCCGACATGTTGATGTGGGATCCGCAGGCATCACCGGAAAACCTGGCCCGCCACTTCCACGGGGCCCTGCACTCCGTGCCGCAGATCTCCGTTGGGTGCAGATCTTGTGAGGGTGCTTCGTTGGGGTGATTCGCAGGGGTTCGGGATGTGCCGGTGTGGGGCGGTCTCTACCGTCGGCGAGGTGAGTCGGCCGTGGGTGCGGGCACCGAGTAGGCAGGGTGGTGTGGTGCCGTCGTTGATGGCCGCGTTGGATGCCAGAGAGAGTGAATGCCGGGCCAGGGTCGCGGAGTTGCGCAAGCAGATCGCAGAGCTTTCCGAAGCGGTGTCCCAGGCGGAAGCCGAACTGTCCCGGTTGCAGATCAGGCGGGAGACGGTGAAGCAGGTGCTGGCCGATGGTCCGGTGGCCACACGTGATGTCTCCGTGCCGGCGGCGTCCGGGCCGGTCGATGTTGCCGCGGCGCTGCTGGCCGCCGAGGCCGCAGGCGATGTGACGGTGATGTCGCCGGACTACCAGCGGATCACCGCGCTGTTCGCGATGTCGGGGTCGGCGTGGCGGTGCAAGGACGTGTGCGTGGAGCTGGGGCTTCAGACCGAGGCCCGTCACGTGGAGGGCATGCGCTCGAAGCTGAAGCGCCTGGTGGAGCGGGGGATCCTGGCCGAGACCGCGCCGGGGCTGTTCAGGGTGGACGGACGGGAGTTGGGCTGGTGAGCGCCGCCCTGGAGACCGGCGGTCTAGCGGTGGCCGAGACCGCGTTCGCCGCCTCCCGCGGCCTGTTCGAGCAGGTCGCCACGGATCTGACGTCGCCGGACGCCGCCGCGTTGACGCATGAGGAGCTGTGCTCCGCACAGGGCGCAGTTCCATCCCTGTGTGGCTTTGTCCATGAGAACGGGTTCTGGCTCGCTTTCCGTGATGCGCGCGCTGCGTAACATCTGACGCTCAGATTGGGCGCCGGAAGTTGCCTGAAAAGGACCAGGGCCAATCTTGGCGTGGTTGACAGTGCGGCGTCATGGAAGAGACGTTGCCCCGTCTGGAGGGGCTGTTGTTGCCGTCCATCACGGACGTGTCAGTGCTGTCGCTGGACGTGAGCCATGAGGCGATACGTATTGAGGCCTGCAGTACGGCGGCCGGGGCGGCGTGCCCGGACTGTGGAAGCGAGTCCAGCCGAGTACATAGCTCTTACCTGCGGTTTCCTGCAGACGTGCCGAGTGGGGGACGTCAGGTACTTCTCCATCTACGCGTCCGAAGGTTCTTCTGTCCGCAGCCTTCGTGCGAACGGCTGACGTTTGCCGAGCAGATGTCCGGACTGACCAGGAGGCACAGCAGGTGGACCGAGCGGTTGCGTTCGACTCTCGCCGCAGTCGGTCTCGCCCTCGTCGGCCGGGCCGGTGCCCGGATGGCAGAGGCCTTCGGGGTGTCCATCAGTCGCAGCGCGGTGTTGCGGCTGCTCGACGCCTTGCCCGAACCGGAAGTCCCGGCCCCAAGGGTGGTCGGTGTCGATGAGTACGCGACACGCACAGGACGGGTCTACGGCACGGTGCTGGTCGATGTGGAGACCCGTCGCCCGGTGGATTTGTTGCCTGACCGGCAGGCGTCCAGCCTGGCTGCATGGTTGGCGAAGCGACCTGGGATCGAGGTCGTCTGCCGTGACCGCGCGCTGTTCTTCGCGGAGGGCGCCTCGGCCGGGGCACCCCAGGCTGTCCAGGTCGCAGACAGGTGGCATTTGTGGAACAACCTTGGCGAGGCCGCTGACCGGGCTGTCGCCCACCACCGCCAGTGCCTGCGCGTCCTGGTCCCAGATCGGGAGGAGAAGGCTGAGGAACCGATGCCGCCCGAAGAGAATGCGAACTTTCCATGGCGGAGCGACCGGTTCGCCAACCGCATCCGCGCCAGGCATGCCACCGTCCATGCGCTGCTGGAAGCTGGCCACAGCCGCCGCTCCATCGGGCGTCAGCTCCACATGACCCACCGCACCGTCAAGAGCGTCGCCGACGCTGCCAAGCCGGAGGACCTCTTTCACGGTCAGTGGCAGCACAACAGGACCTCCGTCCTCGACGAGTACAAGCCCTACCTGGACAAGCGTTAGGACGAGGGCTGCACCAACGCCTGGCAGCTCCGGGAGGAGATCGTTCCCTTGGGTTACCGAGGCAGCTACGGCCGGGTCAGCGCCTACCTGCGGGAGAAGCGCACCTCACCGCGGCCGGTCACCGCACAGCCGCCGGCACCCCGCGTGGTGACGAGGTGGATTCTCAGCCGACCCGAGACGCTGACCGAGAGCGAACAGCTCCGGCTCAAGGCCGTCCTGGCCAACTGCCCTGAACTCGACGCCCTGACCGGCCACGTCCGGTCCTTCGCCCAGATGCTCACCGAGCGCCAAGGCGAACGGCTCCCACAATGGCTCGACGCCGTCCGCCAGGACGACCTGCCCAGCCTCCACACTCTCGCCGCAGGCACCGACCGAGACCGCGACGCGGTCATCGCCGGACTCACCCTGCCCTGGAGCTCCGGCGTCGTCGAAGGACATGTCAACAGGATCAAGATGCTCAAGCGCGCCAGATGTTCGGACATGCCGGCTTCGCTCTCTTACGCAAGCGAGTCCTGTTGGCGCACTGATCGATGTCAGATGCGCGCTGTAACTTCCTCACATGGGTGTGTACCTGGTGAGCGTCGGCGCGGAGGAATGGTTCGGTGAGGAGGAAGATGGATGGGGCGAAGTTGCTTCAGCGCTCAACGCTGAACTCAGGCGGCGGGGCCTGCCGCCCTACGAGGACGTACCCCCGGAGACGGACTTCGCCGCTGGCTCAGGGCAAGCCTTCGAGGAGAAGCTGACCCCTTCCATGACCGGGTTCCTCGCCTTGTGCGAGACGCACCTGTCGCAAGAGGAGTCAGAGGTCCTTTGCGGCTGGACCGTACTCGTACCCTTCTCGCTCGATGAGGAGATCTGGTTGCCCATCGACTCCGGCTACCACGAGTCCGAGTCGACCATGGTTGTCGGTGCTCCCCAGGTGCTACCGCTCGCGGAGAAGCTGGCGGCAGCCATCGAATTGCCGCCCGAAACCCCGGCGACATGCGACAACCTCGACGTGAGCATGTGGTTCAGGGAGCAAGCAAAGGAACTGGCCACTACTCGAACAGGACTGTGGGTGACGGACCTGGACGCAGCCTTCTACGTCTCACTGTTCCTGCGCGCTGCCCAGCACTCGATCCGGCGTGGCTGCCCCATCGTCTGCACCTGAGACCCATCTTCGGTCCCGCTGGTCTCCCAGCGGATATCACTCACCGTGCACGCGTCACGGAAAGCGAGCCAGAACCTGAGAAGGTTCTGGCACAACTTCTGTGATGACGGCCGGCCGATCGCTGCATCGGCTCGGTAAGTGAGCGGAAACAGCAGGTCAGCAGGTTGACCCGGCGCGAGCACGAGTACAGGCGGTGCGGCATCACGGAAGGGCGTTGACCCCGGATTTTGGACACCGGAGAGACTTGACCATCGCCGTCCGGCTGGCACACAAACTGGCCCGCCACTATCCGGATGGGCAGCATTTCGTGTCGCTGGACGGATCCGCGTCGTCCTCCACGGCCAGTGTGTCCAGCGCGCTCGGGGTACTGCTGAGGCAGAAGGGCGTTCCCGACGACGAGATCCCGTCCTCCGAGGAGGGGCGCCTGGCACAGTGGCGAACCCTCACCGCGAGGCAGAAGCTGCTCGTCGTGCTGGACGACGCGTGCAGCATCGCGCAAGTGGAGCCGCTCATCCCGCCTTCGCACGACAGCGCGTGCGTCATCACCTCCCGCATCATCCTCAGCGGAATCGACGGGGCCCATCACATCTCGCTCGGGCTGCCGGACGAGAACGAGTGTCTGAAGATGCTCAGCTCCATGGTCGATCAGCACTTCGACGACAGGCAGACGCAGGATGCCCTGGGCGCTGATCCAGATGTGCGCCAACCTGCCGCTGGCGCTCCGCCTGGCAGCGGCGCGGATATCGACACGCGACTTCCTGGATCTGCGCGAGCTCAGCAATCGCCTCTCTTCCTCGGCCTCCGTCTTCGGCGAACTGGAAGTGCCCGGGCGCAGTCTGGTCGGTCGGCTCATGACCTCGTTCACCTGCCTGGAGGAGTTCGATCACGACCGCTATCTGCGGCTCTCGCTCCTGCCCTGCCCCGAGATGGACGAGACCTCGGTCGCGGCCTCGCTCGGCGCATCGGCCGACTGGGCCCGGCGCGCGTGCCGGCGCTTCGCCGACCGGGCGCTGCTGCAACGGACGCGGTCGGGCACGTACCAGATGCACCCGCTGCTGTTGCACGCCGCGCATCTGGAAGTACAGAAGAGCATCCCCTACGAGGAGCAACGCCGCATCGCCCGCGCCGCGTTACACCACTACAAGGCGTCGTACGGGCTGGTGGGAGCCAGCCGCATCAGTCCCTCGCCTAGCGCCGACGGCCATGTGGTGCTGCGGACCCTCACCCGGTCCGCCGAGCTGGCGGCACGCCTGGGCCTCCAGGAGGACTTCGTCGATCTGTGCGTCGCGTGGGAGGGGCTGATCTCCCGGCTGCTGGACACCCAGCAGCAGGAGGCGGTGTGGAATCTCGCGCTCGACGCCTCGCGACAGCACCCGAACGGGTCGGTACGAGCGCATCTGAAGAAGGTCGTCCGAGGCCGTGAGCCGGCCAGGCCGTCCGGTCCCAGGCCGTATCCGTATCTGGATGTGAGCTGACGATGGACCGCATTCTTCCGTATCCGCCTGCCGACGAGGCGCTGTTGTCGCCCGGTTCGTACGGCTCCGCCGCGCGTGAGGAATCCGCCGGGACGACGGAAGTCGTCGTGGGCGGCGGTGGACTGCTGGGGAGGCACATCCTCGGCGTGCTCGGCCGGCGTCGGGTCCGACGGGTGTCCGTACAGTGGGGCGACCATGCCCAGGCGTGCCGACTGCTCTACGCGCTCGGAAGGGACCTGGCAGGGCAGCCGGCCGGTGCCCGTCGCGCACGAGCCCGTGGCGGCGGGTCCGAACGCCGATCTCTCGGTCACCTCGCAGGTGTGGACGGACCTGGCGTCTTCCCCGTTCCTGAACATCGAGGAAGGAATGCGGGCCGTCCGTTCCGATCTCAGGTACCGGCTCGGTCTGAACTGACCGGCTCCGGCGCCCGCTCGCCGGACAGGGGCACCCCGGCGTCGAGACGGCCGACCACCTGGCGGGCCGCTTCGGCGAGTTCGGACGGGCCTTCGACGGTGAAGCGGCAGTTGAAGGTGACGAGGAAGCCGATGAGCGCCGACCAGGACCACGCCCCCATCCGAATCCGGGTGATCCGCTCGTCGATCGCTTCGAAGCTCGCCGCACCCGGAGCCCACTTCGCCACCAGCGTCGCGGGGCACTCCATCAGGACGGTGCCCCAGCACGGCCAGGTGTCCGCGGTGTCCCCCCGGTCGGGCTGGCTCTGAACGAAGCGGGTGATGTCCGCCTCCGGCACTTCCCGCCGGCCGAACCGCCAAGCGGTGGAGGTCAGTTGCCCGATGCGGTCAAGCCGGTAGGTGCGCCAGGAATTCCTGCGTTGGTCGTAGGCCACCAGATACCAGCGCCCGGACCAGACGACGAGCCGATGGGGTTCGGCCAGGACCTCGTCATCCTCCTCCGGGTCGCGGTCGATGGACCGGTAGGCGAACCGCACCAGCTCACGCTGCTGCGCGGCAGCGCTCAGCTGCGCCAGCAGCGCCGGATCGACCTGCGGCGGGGCCAGCTCCCAGGCGTTCTCTATCTGCTCGATCGAGAAGGTCGCCAGCCTGCGGGCCAGGTGCGGAGGCAGGAGCTCCTTGATGGAGTTCAGCGCCCGCTTCGTGGCGTCCCCCATGCCGGTCACCGAGGCCGGAGCCGTCTGCAGGGCCAGCGCGATGGCGATGGCCTGCTCGTCGTCGACTATCAGCGGGGGCAGCCGCGCTCCGCGGGACAAGCGGTAGAAACCGGAGGGGCCCTTGCGCGCCGTCACGGGATAGCCCAGTTCGCGCAGTCGGTTGATATCGCGCCGGACCGTCCGCGGGGACACCCCCAGCCGCTCGGCCAGACCGTCGCCGGTCCACTCCTTCTGGGCCTGAAGCAGGCTGAGCAGTTCCAGCGTTCGGTTGGCGATCACGGATTGCCCTCCAGATTGATGTCAGTAGAGGTCAAAATACGTCCTCTTCTTCTGGCAGGGTGCCACTGGCTCGGAGGCGGGACGCCTCCCCGACACCCTCAGTACCTCGCCCTCGGCGACCGAACCGGGTGCACCCCCATCGAACAGAACGGAGGAACGCTGTGTCCGAGAATCCGGCTCGGCCCTCACCCACCAACCGGGACGCCTGGTTGGGCCTGGTCGCCATTTCCCTCGGTGTCTCGCTGGTGGTCGTGGACTTCACCATCGTCAATGTGGTGATGCCGCCGATCATCGACGACTTGGAGATCTCGGCCTTCGGTGCCCAGTGGATCCAGGAGTCCTACGCGATCATCCTCGCCGCCCTGCTGCTGGTGATGGGCCGCTTCTCGGACATCCTGGGAGCGCGCAGGCTGTTCATGATCGGGACCGTGATCTTCGGGCTGGCCAGCATCGCCGCGGCGGTGTCGCCCACCGGGGAGCTACTGATCGCCAGCCGGTTCGCGCAGGGTGTCGGTGGCGCGATCATCATGCCGACGTCACTGGCGCTGCTCAATCTGACCTTCCGGGGTCCGGACCGCGGCAAGGCGTTCGCCATCTGGGGCTCGACGATCGGGGCGGCCGCCGCGGTCGGACCGCTGCTGGGCGGCTGGCTCGCCGACTACTCCTGGCGGTGGGCCTTCGGCATCAACATCGCGGTCGTCGCGCTGATCCTCGTCGGCGTCATGAAGTTCCTCCAGCCCTCCCCCCGCCAGCCGGGACGGATCGACGCCGTCGGCGCGGTGCTGTCGGTGCTGGGCCTCGGACTTCTCGCGTTCGCGCTGATCGAGGGACGCAACTACGGGTGGTGGGAGCCGCGCAAGGACTTCGGTCCCTTCGGGGACGGCACGGGCCTGTCGGTCATCCCGGTCGCCCTGGTCGTCGCGGTGGCGTGTCTCGCCCTCTTCCTGTTCCTCCAGGTGCGGCTCACCCGGGGCAGCGGCACGGCGCCGCTGATGGACACCTCACTGTTCGGCATCAAGTCCTTCAGCACGGGCAACATCGCGACACTCATCATCGCCCTGGCCGAGTTCGGCATGCTCGCCGTGCTGCCACTGTGGCTCCAGTACGCCCTGGACTACTCCCCGGTCCAGACCGGGCTGCTGGTCTTCGTCGTCGCGGTCGGCAGCTTCTTCGCGAGCGGTGCGAGCTTCGGCATGGCCGAGAAGACCGGGCCGGTCGGCCTGGTCCGGATCGGTCTGGTCCTGGAGGCCGCCGGCCTGCTGATGTTCGGCCTGCTGGCCGACAGCGACTCCCGGTGGTGGGTCATCGCCATCGCCCTGTTCCTGTACGGCATGGGGGTCGGCTTCGCCACCGCCCAGGTCACCAACGTGGTCCTGGCGGACGTGCCGCCGCGGCAGGCCGGCCAGGGCTAGGGAATCCAGAGCGCCGCGCGCCAGCTCGGCTCCGCACTCGGTATCGCGGTCCTGACCTCGACGTTCTTCACGGCACTGGCATCCGACCTGTCGGACCGGCTCGTCAAGCAGGGAACGCCCGAGGCCGACGCCGACCAGCTGTCCTCAGCGGTCTCCGACAGCGCCGGCGCAATGATCTCCGGGCTGGGCGACAACCCGCAGACGGCGTCCGCCGCCGACGCCGCCCGCGACGCCATGTCCCACGCGATCCAGATCAACGGCTACACCTGTGCCGCGCTGCTCGCCCTCGGCATGCTGGCGACCTTCCTCATCCCCCGGCCCAAGCAGGGCGCCCAGCAGTGGGGAGAGGGCAACGCCGCCGAAGCGGCACCGGACACCGGGATCAACACCGGTCGGACCCAAGCCTCCTAGGGCCTGTCCGACCCTGATCCGCCGGACACGGCCCGGAGGCAGTCAACCGAATGACGGCGGTACTCGGCCCACGCCGCACCGTCCGTCTGGCTACACCCCCGCAGAGTGCTGCAGGACGGGTGCCCATGCCCTGTCTCACAGCACTCTGCGTCGTTCGGGCACCGCTTCCCAGGACCATCCCATGGGGATACCTAGCGCCGCCTCTGCATCGGCAACAGAGTGTGACGAGCACGGACTCCCCCTGCAGCGGTGCCCCACCTCTCACATGGCCAACAGCCGAAGGGACATCATGACCATGGCAAATACACAATCGCTGCCCCCGTCGCCGGCACCTGTCAGCCTGCAGCTTCTCGACCTCCTCATGGGGAGTTGGCGTGCCGGTGTCGTCAGCACCTTCGCGGAACTCGGGGTGGCCGACGCCCTGACGCCCGGGGCTCTGGGATCTTCCCAGCTGGCGGTTCGGCTCGGGCTCGAGCGCGACACCGCGGACCGGTTCTTCCGCGCCGCCGCAGCAGTCGGCCTGCTGCGCCGGACCGGCCAGGACACACTGCAGCTGACCGCTCTGGGCCGCGCCCTGACCACCGACGACGCCGACTCCATGCGCAATTTCGCACGGTGGGCGGGCTCCACCGCCGAACGGGCGACCTGGGCACACCTGCCCACCGCGGTGCGCACGGGGCGCTCGCCCTTCGCCGCGATGCACGGTTCGGGCGTCTGGGAGTTCATGGAGTCCAATCCCGACACCGCGGCCATCTTCAACTCCGCGATGACCGAGCTCTCCAAGAGGGTCATCCGTCCCGTGGTCGAGGCGTTCGACTTCTCCCGGTTCGGGAGCGTCACCGATGTCGGTGGCGGGCGAGGGGCGCTTCTGTCCGCCGTGCTGCAGAAGCACTCCGGTATCTCCGGCGTCCTCTTCGACCAGCCGGACGTGGTCTCGCGGGCGTGGCCCGAGCTGTCGGACGCGGGGGTCTCGGACCGCGTGACGGTGAAGGCCGGCTCCTTCTTCGACAGCGTGCCGCCCGGGAGCGACCTGTACGTGGTCTCCAACGTGTTCCACGACTGGGACGACGCTCGGTCCCGCCACATTCTCAAGAACATCGCGTCGGCCATGCGCGAAGGGGCGCATCTCGCCGTCGTCGAGGCCGTGGCTGGTCTGGACGACACGGCGGACCGGGCGATCTCGCTCATGGACATGGACATGCTCGTCCTCTGCGAGGGCAAGCAGCGCACCGTGCAGGAGTTCCGGTCCCTGATGTCCGAGGTCGGTATCGAGCTGGTCGGAGTCGCCCGGGCCGGCCTGCAGTCCGTCATCGAAGGAAAGAAAATCTCATAGGAGGACGCATGCCGATCATCGAGCCGGAGAACGGCTCCCTGACCGTGTTCAACCTGTTCAACACCACGGACTCGGAGAAGCAGAAGACTCTCCTGGACGCCATGCGGGGCATCATCGCCAACGCGAACTACCCGGGCTGGCGGTCGTCCACCCTGCACGCCGGAGTGGCGCGTCCCTGCGCGGCCAACTACATCCAGTGGCGGTCGATCGACGATCTCAAGGAGCGGTACGACGGCGAGAACTTCAAGCACAACACGGTTCCCTACTTCACCGATCTCACCACGTCGGTGCACCTGCTGAAGACCGAAGTGGTGTCCGTCCAGACGAAGGACGGCGGCTCCCTGACGGAAATCGGCCCGGACCGCGACGACTTCACCGTCATCGTCCTGATGGGATGCGATCCCAAGCACCAGAGCGAGCTCGTGTCCATGTTCGAGAAGCCGGACTCCTGGATGCGGCAGGTGCCGGGTTACCGCTCGCACAGTATTCTCCGGGCGCTCGACGGCGACATGGTCGTCAACTACGCGCAATGGGACGACGCCGCCTCCTACGAGGCGTTCCACACCATGCCGGAGGAGCAGCGTCCCACGCACGACCGGCAGATGCGCGCACGCGGCAAGTCCCTGCTGACCTCGCGGGAGTCCAATACCTACGAGGCCGTCTTCTCCCAGTCCCGCCAGGGCGACGCGTCGTGACGGCGCCGATGACTCCGCTCACGGTGGGCCCCGAGGATCCCCGGTACATCGAGCTCTCGCACTCGGACAACCACCGGTTCACCGTCGAACCCGCACAGTTCGTGCTTCCCGTCACGCCGGACGAGACCGTCGCCGCTCTGCGCGGGGCTGTCTCGGACGGGCGTGGCGTCGCCTGCCGGTCCGGTGGCCACTGCGGCCAGGACTTCGTGGGTACGCCGCGCCGTGACCTCGTCCTGGACCTCCACAACCTCAACGGGGTCGGCCTGTCCGAGGACGGACTCGGGGTGCGGATCGGTGCGGGTGCGACGGTCGACCAGGCCCAGAAGGCCCTGTACCGCCGGTGGAACACGGTCCTGCCCCTGGGGGCCTGCTCCGCGGTGGGCATGGGAGGGCTGGTCGCGGGCGGCGGCTACGGTCCGCTGTCGCGGCGGCTGGGGCTGGTGGTGGACCATCTGCGCGCCGTGGAGGTCGCCGTCGTGGACGAATCCCGGCAGGTGCGTCTGGTGACGGCGCGCGCCGACGACACCGGCGACCTCGGCGAGCTCTTCTGGGCCCACACCGGCGGTGGCGGCGGCAACTTCGGCATCGTCACCGCCTACGAGTTCCACAGCCCGGAGCACCTGGCCGACGGGCCGGTCGGCCTGCCCCGCGCCTCCGGCCGGCTGCACGTCCAGAAGATCATGTACCCCTGGGCGGCCCTGGATGAGCAGGCGTTCATCACCCTGCTGCGGCGCTTCTTCGAGTGGCACGAGCGCCACAGCGCGCCGGGAACGCCCGATTCGTCGCTGTTCGCCACCCTCTTCGTCCAGCACCGCAGCTCGGGGTTCCTGCAGCTGATGGTCCAGCAGGACGCCGACGTGGACCCCGAGGGCAGGATTCTGCGGGAGTTCGTCGCGTCGTTGACCGAGGGGACGGGCGCGGTGGGCATCCCCCCGAGGGGGCGTCATGAGCTGGCTGACCGGCACCCGTTACATGAGCCAGGCCGACTGCGGCGACGTCATGGGGGCCCGGTCGGCCTCCAAGTCCGCGTACCACCGCACGACGCCCACCGACGACCAGTTCGCCGTGCTCCACCGGCACCTGAACTCCGACCACCCCGGCCAGGCCTCGTACGTCATGCTCAACAGCTACGGGGGAGAGATCAACCGGCGGGACCCGTCCGACACGGTCGCCGCTCAGCGGGACTCCATGACAGAGGTGCCGAGATCGTCGGCCTCGACGATCCCGGGCAGCGATCCGCCCTCCCGCAGGGGCGTGACGTAGCGGGTCGCTGTGACTTCGGTGAGCATTTTCCCAGGCTATCCGCCCGGCTGAGCCGCGGAGCCCAGGCACTCGATTGGCCCTGTGCTCCCTGGCGGATGACGCCTGGGCCGACTCGACGCCCCTATGGCACGCGGCAGAAAGAGCTCCATGGCTCACGCTGTGGTGATCACGACGTGAACCAGGATCGGACCGGTCGAGCCGGGTGGTGCGGTGGCTGTCGCTCCGATTCCCTCCTGGACCTTGCTCGGGCGGCGGAGGTCAGCAGCTGTGCGCGGCGTTCGCGGGAGACGCTGTCGGCGAAGAGCTCGTCGAGCGCGTGCAAGAGCCGCTCGGGGATGTGGAGTTCGCCTTCGTACGGGGCGTGGAGCTGCGGTCCGTCCCACGGGGCGATGAACCGGGCGGCTTCGGCCCGGGGATTCAGGTCGGGTCGGACCAGTCCCTGGGTCTGCAGTGAGTGGAGTTCATCGGTGAGCACGTCGAGGACGCGGGCGTAGCGGTGCGCGAAGTGGGGATGTGCGGGGTGCCCGGGGTCGATGGCCTCGCACAGCGGGGCGGAGTAGAGCCGTACGCGGTCGGGGACCGTCTCGTTGTACACGGCTCTGCGGTAGGCGTTGACGACCTTGTCGTGCGCAGCGTCAGTTCCTCGACCCGGGCCTGGTACTCGTCACCCGCGTGCGCGATGACCAGTCGCAGGTCCAGGGACCTGAGGAACTCCTCGCTGGAGCCGACGTGTTCCTGCTCGGCTCGTTGGCGCCGGAAGCCGGCCTGGTACATGGCACGACGGTTCGCCGCGTCCTGGGTGACATGGGCGGGGCTGAACTCCGGCAGCCCCGTCAGCTCCGCGGCGCGCTCGGCCTCGTAGGTCCGTACGGCGGCCGGCTCGTGGGCCACGCGGACGCCCTGCACAAGATGTCCACTGCTGTCCGAGGTCGTCGAAAGGACGACGCATGAAGCGGAGGCCGGCACCGCCGCGGGGCGGCCTTCAGCGGATGGCCGAGCGGCCACAACACCGGGTCAGCGCGTCACCACCCGCAGCCTGCCGTGCCGGACGCCGGCAGACTGCGGGCCGGGGGTCCGCGTCCGTCAGCTCGCCCCGGTGCTGTCCCTGGCCTTCAGGATGCTGTCCTCGCCGTCCGGAGGCTCGGTGGGGACGGTGGCGGGCTGCAGCCAATTCAGGGCCGGACCGGTCAGTGCGGTAGTGACCAGGGCCATCATCACCAGCATGGTGAACACCTCGGCCCCGATGACATGCATGTCGTAGCCGATGTTCAGGACGATCAGCTCGGTGAGCCCGCGGCAGTTCATCAGAACACCGATGACGGCGGCCGACCGGGTGTCCTCGCCCACCGCACGGGCCGCGAGGGCGGCGCCGCCCCACTTCCCCGCGACGGCGATCAGCAGGATGGCGGCAGCCCACAGCCACTCGGACGCGTCGTGCAACCCGCCCAGGTCGGTGCGCAGCCCCGTCTGTACGAAGAACAGCGGAAGGAGCAGCGGAACCGCCACCGCGCGAAGCTGGCCGGCCGCGCGCTCGATGGCAGGCGTGCCACGTGGCATCACGCTGCCCAGCAAGAACGCCCCGAAGACGGTGTGCACCCCGATCCGCTGGGTGGCCAGGCCGGCCAGGCACACCGCGCTGAACAGCGCAGCGACCACGGCGGTCTCGTGCCGGGTGGTCCCGGTACCCCACCGCTCGTGGCGGGCCCAGCGGAGAAGCAGCGGCCGTACCCCGAACACGAGGGCGGCCGCGAAACCGGCGGTGAGCGCCGCTGTGTTCACGGCGTCCATCGAGGAGGTACCGGCGGCCAGCGTGACCACGAGGGCCAGCAGGCACCAGGCCATCACATCGCAGATGGCGGCGCAGGACATGGCCAGTGCCCCCACCCGGGTGCCGAACAGCCCTCGCTCGGCGAGGATCCTGGCCAGCACGGGAAAGGCCGTGATGCTCATGGACACGGCGATGAACAGAACGAACGGGAGTCGGCCGACACCGTCCGGAGCCTGGGAACCGTACATCGCGAGGCCCAGACCGGCGCCGAGGAGCAGCGGCAGGGCGATGGACGCCTGGCCGATGGCCAGGGCTGTCCCCCGGTGACCGCGCAGCAGGCCGAGGTCGAGCTCCAGGCCGATGAGGAACATGAACACGAGCAGCCCGATCTGGCCGAGCACGTCGGTGAACGGCAGGACCGACGGGGGCAGCAGCCAGTGCTCCGCAGCGGGCCAGAGCCGGCCGAGGAGAGTGGGGCCGAGCATGATGCCCACACACATCTCGCCCACCACGGGCGGCTGGCCGAGCCGCCTCATCAGCGCACCGCCCGCACGGCAGGCGAGGATCACCGCCGGCACGGCGATCAGCACCATGGGCAACGGGTCAGTGGCCGCCACGAGCGCCGCCTTCTCTCTCGGCCGCGGCTGCGCTTCCGGGCACCGTCGACGCCACCGCCGACCAGGCCGCGTACCGGCGCAGCCCGTACAGCAGCGGTTCGGGGGTCGGGTCGATCGCGATGACGCGGATCACCTCGCCCAGGACCGCGGTGTGGTCACCGACCTCGATGGTGCGGCTGACCCGGCAGTCCGCGACGGTGTGGGCGGCGTCCACCAGATGGGGCCCCGAGGCGCCCAGCGGCAGCCGCCACTCTGCGCGCTCGAACCGGTCGGGGGCGCCGGAGGAGAACAGATCGGAGGTGCCCCGGCCTCGTTCGTGCAGCAGGTTCAGCGCGAACCGGCCGGTCTCCCGGACGGCCTGGCACGTGCGGCTCGCGGTGCGCAGACAGGCCACGATGGTCGGCGGGGACAGTGCGACGCTCGCCAACGAGGAGCAGGTCATGCCGTGCGGGTGGCCCTCCGCGTCCAGGGCCGCGATGACACTGACCCCGCTCGGGAAGGACGCCATCAGTGGGCGTATGTCAGGTTCGTCTGCGGCGGTACATGCCGGGGCGGACAGCGGATTCTGCATGGTCGCTCCCTTGGAATGACTCCGGAAAGAAACGCGGCCCGCCGCCGGCGAGGCGAACGGGCCGCAGGTGGGGTGTGGGGCTCAGGCCTTGCCGTGAAGCTGGCGCAGGTAGTCATAGGTGCTGGGCAGCGTGTCCAGCAGGTCCCGCTGCTGGCGCTTGACCCGCTCGAACAGCGGCTGCGCCCCGGCGACGGACTCCGGCTTGTACGACAGCGCCGGCAGCGGGCTGTCCGGGACGAGGCCGAGACCGGCAAAGATGCAGTAATAGCTTCCGTTGGTCCAGAAATTCCGGAACTCTGCCTCGAAGTTGCCGTAATAGGTGGACTCGTCGGTGACCGGCGAGTTGATCGGCAGACCGGCGCGGTAGGCGGCGATCTTCTCCCGGATGTTCTCGGGCAGCACCAGCTCCTTGTTGGCACGCCAGAACGGCGTGTCATTGCGCGGCGCGTAGTAGAAGTGCGCCTGGATGAAGTCGCGAGTGTCGTCGAACATCGTCTCGATCTCGCGATTGAAACGGCTGACGAGCGTCTCGTTGAAGCTGCGGTCGGGGAAGTGCTTGGCGAGCTGATAGATCGCCGCGGTGATGAAGTAGATGCCGCTCGACTCCAGCGGCTCCACGAAACAGGAGGACAGACCGATGCTGACGACGTTCTTGACCCAGGCACGGCGATTCCGGCCGACGCGGAACCGGATGTGGTTGAACGGCTGGTTCTCCGGGTCCAGGCCCCACATCTCGCTGAACTCGCGAGTGGCCTCGTCCTGGTCGGCGAACTTGCTGGAGTAGACGTAGCCGGTGCCGAAGCGGCCCAGCATCGGAATCTTCCAGGACCAGCCGGACGACATCGCGATCGCGGAGGTGTACGGCTCGACGCCGTTGGCCTCGTCGTCGTGCGGGATGTTCGTCGCCACCGCCGAGTCGCACAGCAGGTGGTCGCTCATGTCGATGAACGGCTCCGCCATGGCCTTGTTGATCAGCAGGCCGCGGAAGCCCGAGCAGTCGACGAACAGATCGGCGTCCAGGACCATGCCCGACTTGGTGTGCAGGGCGGTTACGAAGCCCCGCTCGTCCTGCTCCACCCGGGTCATCTCGTCCTCGGCGTGCCGCACGCCCTGCTTCTCGGTGGCGAACCGGCGCAGGAACTTCGCGACGAGGGCAGCGTCGAAGTGCCATGCATAGCGGGTGGCGTGACGACCGTCGAGCCAGCGCGGGGACAGCTTGGCGTCCATCACCGGGGGCTCTCGGAAGCAGGCGTAGTCGAACGGCTCGTCGGTCAGGCCCTCGTGCTTGTTCTTGTACCAGTAGTGCGACAGAGGCGTGTGGTCGTAGTCGGGGAGCAGACCGAACGGGTGGTAGAAGTGGTCCGGGCCTCCCTGCGGCAGCTGCCGCGCCCCGGCCTCGCCCTGGCCCTCGGTGCGCCAGTTCACGAAGCGCACGGCCGTCTTGAAACTGGCGTTGCACTCGCGCATCCACTCGTCCTCGTTGATGCCGAGGAAGTCGAAGAGCACGCGCTGCAGGTTGGGGACGGTGGCCTCTCCGACGCCGATGCGTGGAATGGTGGGGGCCTCGAGAACCGTGATCTCCACGGTGTTCTGCAGGGCCTTGCCAAGGTAGGCGGCGGTCATCCAACCCGCCGTACCTCCACCAAGGATGACGACTTTCTTGATACGGCTGTCTGCACCGGTCATGAGCGGCTTTCTCCTCCGGACGGAAGCGATGGCGGACGGAATCGGTCACAGCGGTGCGGAGGCCGGATCAGGCCAGCGGGGCAACCGATGCCAGACACGGTCGCCAACCCAGCTATGCCGCCTCTATTCGTCGCCCGGCCCGGAACGTATGGAGCGGATATAGCCACCCCGGACAGCCTGTGGGGGCAGAAGGTCTGCTCGGCGCAACCCGCAATCGAGGATGGCTTGCACACAATGCCGTACGACGAAGGGAAGGCCACCGTCGAGCGCCTCGCCCCCGCACCGGGGGCGAAGGGCATCCTCTCGACGGTGGGTGGCACTCCGCTCATCGAACTGGAGCGGCTGGTCCCGGGTTTCACCTCCCGGATCTACGCGAAGGCCGAACGGTTCAACCCCGGCGGCAGCATCAAGGACCGGTCAGCACTCAGCATGGTGCTCGGCCGGATCCGCTCGGGCGAGCTGGTTCCGGGCAAGTCGACTGTGGTGGAGTCGAGTTCGGGCAATCTGGCGATCGGGCTGGCCCAGATCTGCGGGTACTTCGGGCTGCGCCTCATCTGCGTCGTGGATGCCCGGACCACCGAACAGAACATCCGGATCCTGCGCGCGTACGGCGCCGAGGTGGAGGTCGTCACCCAGCCGGATCCCGAGACGGGGGAACTGCTGCCCCAGCGCCTGCGCCGGGTCGCCGATCTGCTCGACCGGATCCCGCACGCCTACTGCCCCGACCAGTACTCCAACCCGCTCAACCCTCTCGCCCACCAGGCGACCATGCGGGAGATCACCGAGGAGCTGGGCGGCAACGTCGATCACTTGGTACTCACGGTCGGAACCTCCGGCACGCTGAGCGGCTGCGCCGAGTACATCCGCGCCACCGGACTGCACACCGTCGTGCACGCGGTGGACGCCGTGGGCAGCCGCCTGTTCGGCTCACCGGTGTCCTGTTCCCGCCTGGTCCCGGGGCACGGCGCCTCGGTCGTGCCGAAGCTGCTCGATCCGTCGGACGCCGACGACGTCGTCCATGTCACGGATCTGGAGTGCGTGGTGGGCTGCCGCCGCCTGGTGCGACGTGAGGCCATCCTCGCCGGAGGCTCCTCGGGAGCCGTGGTCTCAGCCCTCGAACGGCTGGCCCCCACGGTACGGCCGGGCTCGAACGTCGTCCTTGTCCTGCCGGACGGGGGCGACCGCTACCTCGACACCATCTACGACGACGCCTGGGTCCGTGCGCAGTTCGGCGAGGTCTTCCATCTGTGGAAGGAACCGGAGCGCGGACCGGGCGGTCAGAACCGTGCGAGCCGGCACGGTCCGTCCCGCACCACCGACCACATGACGCAGAGGGAGACCGTGCTGTGCTGATCATCGGCCACCGCGAGGTGCGTGACATCTTCAAGAGGAAAGAACCGGAGATCCTCTCACTCGTCGCGGACGCCTACCGGCTGCACGACGAGGGCCGCTCGGCGCTGCCGCACTCCGTCTTCCTGCGCTTCCCCGGCGACGACCGCAACCGCATCATCGGCCTGCCCGCGCACCTCGGCGGTGAGCAGCCGGTCGCCGGCATGAAGTGGATCGCCAGCTTCCCGGGCAATGTGGAGCGGGGCCAGGAGCGGGCCAGCGCCAGCATCGTGCTGAACTCCATGCGGGACGGTCAGCCCGAGGCGTTCCTGGAGGCGTCGCTCATCTCCGCCAAGCGCACCGGGGCCTCCGCGGCCCTGGCAGCCGGGCTGCTCGGCACCGAGGCGGAGCCGCAGGGCATGTCGCTGATCGGGCTCGGGCCCATCAACCTGGAGGTGCTGCGTTTCACCAAGGCGCGGCTGCCGTCGCTGATCGAGGTCACGCTGTTCGATCTGGACGGCGAGCGCGCGCACGCCTTCGCCGCGAAGGCACGCCGCATCGTGCCGGGTCTCGCCGTGCGGTACGCGGCCACGTGCCAGCAGGCAATCGCTGCCCACCGCCTGGTCTCCTTCGCGACCACGGCGGGCACACCCCATGTGGATCTCACTGCCGCGACCCCCGGGACGACCGTGCTGCACGTGTCGCTGCGTGACCTGTCGGTGCCGGCGGTGCTGGGCGCGCAGAACGTCGTCGACGACACCGACCATGTCTGCCGCGAGCGGACCTCACTGCACCTGACCGAACAGACAATCGGTGGACGGGAGTTCGTCGATGCGGAGATCGGCGCCCTGCTGCGCGATCCGGAGTCCTTCCGGCGTGATCCGCAACGGGTCACGGTCTTCTCGCCGTTCGGTCTCGGCGTCCTGGACCTGGCGCTCGCCCAGTGGGTGACGCAGCAGGCCAGAAAGTTCGGAATCGGGACACATGTAGACGACTTTCTGCCAATGAGCGTGGCAGGAGCACCTCTCTGATCCCGCCGCCCGGTCTAATCCATCGGTGGCCCTGGCCCCGACGGGCCGGCCTTTCGGCGGTCGCCCGTCCCTTCCCCCCTCACCTGGAGAGCCTCCTTCGATGAAGATCCGTTTCCGTGCGTTCCTGCTGTCGGGCGTCATGGTGCTGGCTGCGGCCCCGGTACTGAGCGCGTGCGACCAGTACGACGACTCCGATTCCCGGTCCTTCGACGTGAAGGACCGGGTGACCGGCGTGACCATCGACTCCAGGGGCGGTGACATCACCGTGGTCGCCGGCGACGGCGATGCCGTCAATGTGACCGAGAACCTCAAGTACAAGAGCGACAAGAAGCCCAGCACCGAGCACTTCGTCCGGGGCAAGCAACTCCATCTCGACGTCGCGACGGACTGCGGCAGCAGCCTGGGCTCCGCCGACTGCTCGGTGAACTACCGGGTGGAGGTTCCGCGCGGGGTGGCCGTGGACCTGAAGAGCGGAGGCGGCGACATCCACCTCGACGGCGTCTCCGGCGGCGTCGACGCCTCGGCCGGCGGCGGGGAGGTCAAGGCCGAGAACATGGCGGCCCAGAAGCTGAAGGCGGCGTCCGGCGGCGGGTCCATCGACCTCACCTGGGCCAAGACCCCCGACGACGTCGACGTCAACGCCAAGGGCGGGAACGTCACCCTCCACGTACCGGACAGCGGCTACCAGGTTTCCGCCTCCACCACCCTGGGATCGGAAAAGGTGGAGGTGAAGAAGGACTCGAGCAGCGAACGGCGCATCAAGGCGCGTACCTTCGCCGGAGACGTCAAGGTACTCGTCGCCGGCTGACAGCCATCGTGCGCTCGCGAACACTGGAGAGCCCCCTTTCATGCTGAACATTGCCTGGTACACGCTGCGGAGCCGGCTGTCCGCCTTCACCGGGACCCTCATCGCGCTGATGCTCGGCGCCGCCCTGCTGTCCACGATGGGCCTCGTCCTCGCGGCGAGCATCACCTCGCACGAGCACGGCCCCGGCCGGTTGTCGAAGGCCCCGCTGATCGTCCGCAGCGAGCCGGACCTGAGCATGCCCGACCCGTGGGGCGGCACCCAGAGCGAGCCGCTGAAGGAGCCGGGGGGACTGCCGTCGGCGGTGGTCCGCGATGTCTCCGCGGTCGGCAGAACTGCCACCGACCGCACGTTCTACGCCCAGCTCGAAGCCGGTGGGGCGAGCCGCTCCGGACCGTCCGACCAGGTCGGGCACCCCTGGGCGTCCGCCGCGTTGGGCGGCTACCGGCTCGTCGACGGCCGGGCGCCGTCCGGGCCCGGCCAGGTGGCCGTGCCCAAGAAGTCGGGGGCCTCTCCCGGCGATCAGGTGACCGTACTGACCGCGTCGGGGCCGCATTCGTTCACCGTCTCGGGCGTGACCGAAGACGTCTCCTTCGAGTCGGCCCTGCTCTTCTCCGACGCGGAGGCCGCTGCTCTCTCGCCCCGCGTGGACGCGCTGGTCTCCTACGGTGACGAGCAAAAAGTACGCACCGCCGTCGCGGGACGGGCACAGGTGCTGGCCGGAGCGGACCGCACCCAGGCCGATCCGCGCGCCCACGCCGACGAAGTGGCCCTCGTCGGCGTGTCCACCATGCTCGGCATGGCGACGGGTGTGGCCGCATTCGTCGCCGCGTTCGTGGTCGGCACCACATTCGCCTTCTCGGTGGCCCAGCGCCGCCGGGAGCTCGCCGTGCTCCGGGCCACCGGGGCGACCCCCGTCCAGGTCGGACGGCTGGTGCTCGCCGAGGCAGCACTGGTCGGCGCGGTGGCCTCGGCCGCGGGATGCCTGCTCGGGCTGGCCGGAGGGCCGGTGCTGGCCGGCCGGATGAGCGCCTGGGGGCTCGCGCCCGACTGGTTCCAGGTCCGACTGGGCTGGAGCACCGTGTTGGTGCTGGTCCTCGCCATCCTGATCGGCATGCTGCTCGCGGTGCTGGGTTCGGGTGTCGCGGTGGTGCGGGCGGGCCGCGTCCGGCCGCTGGAGGCGCTGCGGGAATCCGTGGTCGAGCGGCGTGCCATGAACGTCGTGCGCTGGCTGGCCGGCCTGGCCGCGCTGGCCGTCGGCGTGCTGCTGCTGCTGTCCACGCCGCTGCTGCCGCCCGCCTACTGGGGCGACATCACACCGATGGCAGCCCCGGCCCTGATCCTGGCGGGTGCGCTGCTCTGCCCGTTGGCCATCCCCTTCGTCAGCCGGGTCACCACGGCGCCGTTCGCCATGTCGCGGGGCGCCGGCCCGATGCTGGTGCGCGCCAACACGGTGACGGCGCTGCGCCGGACCGCGGCCACGGTGGCACCGGTCCTGATCACGGTAGGTCTCTTCTCCGCGTTGTGGAGTACCTCCGGAACGCTGTCCGAGGTGGCCCACAGCGAGGCGTACGAGCGGGTGCGTTCCAACGACTTCGTGGTGACACCGGACGGCACTCCGGGCCTGAGCCGGGCCGTGGTGGACAAGGTGCGGGCGGTGCCGGGCATCGAATCGGCCACCACCGTGCCGACCGGCGTGTACACGATCCCCGGCCGCAACCTGCTGGTGTTCCCGGCCGGAGCGCCCCTGCTGCCGTACGACGCGTTCACTGTCGATCCCAAGGCGATCGGCAGTCTGCTGACACTGCCGGTGGAGCATGGTGACGCGCGCCGGCTGGACGACAACTCGATCGTCGTGGACGAGACGTGGAACCGGCATGTGGGCGAAGCCGTGACGGTGTGGCTCGCGGACGGTACGAAGAAGAGGCTGAAGGTGGTGGCCGTCACCAAGGCGAGCGCCGGCGGCAGCGCCGCGGTGCTGACCCCGAAGTACGCCGGCCGGGCACTGCCGGACGCGGTGCATGTCAAAGTCGCGGCGGGCGCCGACAGGGACGCTGTGCAGCGGGATCTGGCCGCGGCCGCCCGCGGCATGTCGGCACGGGCGGTGCCGATCACCGAGTACCGGGCGACCGTGAACGACACCGTGAACCAGCAGACACGGATGGCCCTGGTGATCGTCGGGGGCATCGCGATGCTCTACACCGGCGTCGCCGTGGCCAACACCCTGACGATGTCGACCGGGCAGCGGGCCCGTGAACTGGCCGTACTGCGTCTGGGCGGCGCCACGCCGGGGCAACTGCTGCGCATGATCGCCGGCGAGAGCCTGCTGGTGGTCGGTACGGGTGTGCTGATGGCCGCGGTGGTAGTCGGGCTCAACGCGGCCGGGTTGTGGGCCGGGCTGCAACAACTGGTGGTGAGCACGCGGGTGACGCTGCCGGGGCTGCCGTTCGCGCTGACCGCGGGCGTCTGCGCGGTGGTGGCGCTGTTGGCCACGGTGCTGCCTGCCTGGGTGGCGCTGCGTACTCCTGCGGTCAGGCTGACCACGACGGAGTGAACGAGCCGCCCGGCACGACCTGCGCACATCCGCGACGGCGGCTTCCGCGAGCAGGAGCCGTCGTCGCTCCATGAACGGGGCGCGCGTAGCAGGCACACTCCGTACGCGGCAGTCACCTGTCGGCCAACCTGCCCCGGGAAAAGGGTGATTGACGGCCACTTATAGGGGGCGGATAGCTCATCGTCGCAGGATCTCCCTGAGCTCACCCAGAGCTCTCCACCGAGAAAACCCGGGAGACCGACATGAGCGCAGCCAGAGCCGGCGAGGGACTGAGTACGGAGACCAGAGCGGCGATCAAGAAGATCGTCTGTGACGTCCTCGAAGTGGATCCCGCGGACGTCACCGGCACGACCCTCTTCGTGGAAGACCTCGACGCGGACTCGCTCCGCACCATCGAGATCCTGGCCGAGATGGAGCGGCTCCTCGGCTTCGACCTGTCCACCGCGCCGATCGAAGGCATGATCAACCTGGACGGCGTGTACGCCGTCGTCGCGGAGCGCGGAACGAAGTGACGACCAGCCGGAGAGCGGGTGGCCGACGAATCGTGGTCACCGGCATGGGCGTGGTCTCCGGTCTCGGGACGGGGGCTGGGGACTTCGCCCGGTCGCTGCGCGCGGGGCGCAGCGGGATCGGGCCTCTTGAGGAGTTCGGACGGGCCGGCTTCGCGCACTGCAATGCGGGCGAGGTCGGCCGCTTCGAGGCCGCGGACTGGTTCCGCACGGAAGACTCCCGGGAGTACGGAAGGGCCGCCCAGTTCGCTGTGGCGGCCACCCGGCTGGCCATTCAGGAGGCCGGCCTCGACGCGGAGGAACTGCGCCGCCACCGGGTACTCGTTTCCGTCGGCACCACCGACGGCGGTGCCAGGGAGATCGACCAGCTGGCCGAGATCCGCCACCGGACCGGCCAGGTCGCACCGGACCGGGACATCGCGCTGCGTACACCGGCCGAGCGGCTGTCCGACGCCGTCGTCAACGAACTGCGGCTGGAGGACGTCGAGTCGGTCACCGTGCCCACCGCCTGTGCGGCGGGGAACTACGCGGTGGGACAGGGCCTGGACGCGCTGCGTGCCTGCGAGGCCGAAGTGGCGCTGTGCGGCGGCTCGGACGCGCTCTCGCGCAAGACCTTCGCGGGCTTCTACCGGCTCGGCGCGATGGCTCCGGACGTGTGCCGGCCCTTCGACGCCGAACGGAAGGGGATGATCGTCGCCGAGGGCGCCGGCATGCTCGTGCTGGAGCCTCTTGAGGCGGCACTGGCGCGCGGCGCCCGGATCCATGCCGAGGTGTTGGGCTACGGACTCAGCTGCGACGCCCACCACCCGACCGCGCCGGAGCGCGACGGGGTGGCGCGCTCGGTACGAGCCGCGCACCGGGACGCGGGTGTGACCGGCGCCCAGGTCGGCTACATCTCCGCGCACGGCACCGGGACCAAGGCCAACGACGTCGTCGAGACGGCAGCGCTGCGTGAGGTGTTCGGAGCGACACTGCCTCCCACCAGCGCGGTGAAGTCAATGCTCGGGCACACGCTGGGCGCGGCCAGCGCCCTCGGAACCATCGCCTGCGTGCTGGCGATGACGGAGGGCTTCCTGCCGCCGACGATCAACCACCGGCGGACTGACCCGGAGTGCGACGTGGACTGCGTGCCCAATGTGGCCGTGACTGCGAAGCCGGACGTCACCCAGAGCAACGGAATGGCCTTCGGCGGCAACAACGCCGTGATGATCCTGGGGCGTTACGACGAACCAGGGACGACGAGTACGGGGGGAAGCCCATGACAGCCGGCACGGCCGATCGGCCGGTGATCAGCGCCTGGTCGGCGCTGTCCCCCTGGGGGGAGGGCGCCGATGCCTTCCGGGCCGGGCTGGCCGCCGAAGAGAACGCGATCACCACGGTGGACAGCGAGTTCGTGCCCGGCACGCCTGTCCGGGCGGGTGTCGTGCCGGGATTCCCGGTCGACTACCCGGGCACCCGGGGCACGCGCTCGCTGGACCGGCTCACACGCCTCACGCTGCGGCTGAGCGGACTGGTGATCGCGGATCAAGGGGGCTCGCTCGGGAGCAGGCCGGAGGACACCGGGATGGTGCTGGCCACCTCCGGCAGCCTCCGGACCTCTCTGGAGTTCACCGGCCAGTCCTACCGTGAGAGGCAGCCCTTTCACGTCGATGTGGCCCGGTACCCCTCGACCGCCACCAACTGCGCCGCCAGCCGCAGCGCGATCATGCACGGTCTGAAGGGACCCAACACCACGCTGACCGCGGGTCCCGCCGGGGGGCTGCTCGCCCTCGGTCAGGCGGCCAGACTGCTGCGCCAAGGCCGGGCGGAGGTGCTGCTGGTCGGGGCGGCCGAGGAGTACACCGAGGACCGGGCCCTGCTGGAAGAGGCGCTGCACGGCGATGGAGGTACGGCCCCGCCGGTCGCGGAGGGCGGTGCGCTGTTCGTGGTCGAACTCGCCGAGGGGGCCGCGGCGCGCGGCCGTACCGCGCTGGCCACGCTGCTCGGCTGCCGATTCCGCGCCTACCACCCGCGGTCGGGCGGCGACGCCGACGGGGCGCTCCGCCGCTGCGTGACCGACCTGCTGGCCGACACCGGCACCAGCAGCGACGAGCTCACGCTCGTAGTCCGCTCGGACCCGGACGGCCCGCTCGGCGAACAGGAGAACAGCGCGCTCATCAGCCTGCTGGGCGGCCCGGAGCATGGCGTCCGGCAGCTGGCTCCGGGCCACCGCCTGGGATACGCGGGTTCCGCCGGGCCGGCCTTCCAGGTCGCGGCGGCGCTCGCCGCGAACGGCCCGCTCCCCTTGCGGGCCCCCGCACTGATCACCTTCGTGGCCGACGGCAGGGTCGGCGCCGCGCTGCTGGGCGCCCCGGCCGGCCGGCCCACACGACACATGGGAAGAGGAACGACATGAGCGAGACCGGTATGCGACCGGTGGCGCTGATCAGTGGCGGCTCACGCGGCATCGGCCGTGTGGTGGCCCTGCGGCTCGCCCGCGACGGCTACGACATCGCCTTCTGCTATGCGTCCGACCAAGAGGCCGCCGAGGCCACGGCCAAACAGGCAAGGGTACACGGGGCGGACGTACTGGCCCGCCGCGTCGACGTCACCGACCGGGAGGGTGTCGTCGAGTTCGTCAGGGACACCGAGCGGACCCTGGGGCCCGTCGACGCCCTGGTGACGGCGGCCGGCATCATCCGCGACGCTCCCGTGGCCCGGATGCCGGACGCATCCTGGGACGACGTGGTGCGTACCAACCTGGACGGCACCTTCAACCTGTGCCGTGCGGTCGTCTACTCGATGATGCGCCGTCGTACCGGTGCCGTGGTCACCCTGTCCTCGGTGGCCGGCATCCATGGCAACGCCGGGCAGACGAACTACTCCGCCTCCAAGGCCGGCATCATCGGCTTCACCAAGGCACTCGCCAAGGAGGCAGGACGCAGCGGGCTCCGCGCCAACGTGGTGGCTCCGGGACTCATCGAGACCGATATGACCGCGGGGCTGTCCGAGAAGGTGACCAGAGAGCTTCTCGGCTCGATCGCGCTGCGCCGGTTCGGACAGCCCGAGGAGGTGGCCGAACTGGTCGCGTTCCTGGTCTCGGACCGGGCCGCCTACATCACCGGTCAGGTCCTGCAGGTGGACGGAGGGCTGTCGTGGTGAACGCACCCCGGCCGCTGAGCGCGGCCCAGCGAGCTCTGTGGACCGCCTACCGGATGGCCCCGGCCGGCCACGCCTACACCATGCTGCTCTCCCTGCGGATCCGAGGCCGCCTGGACACCGAGGCGCTGGCGAGCGCCCTCGACCTGGTCTGCCGTCGGCACGAGGTGCTGCGGTCGTGTTTCGACGAGGTGGCCGGCGAACCCGTACGGCTGCCCCGTCAGGATCCGCCCGCCGGGCTGGAGATCGTCGACGTACCGGTGGCGAGCGACGGCTCGCTGCTGGACCTCCTGTCGAAGGCGGCCCGGCTGCCGTTCTTCCTGGAACGCACCGGCCCACTGCGTGCCCTGCTGTACCGGCACGGGGACGACGACTTCGCACTGTCCCTGGCCGTGCACCACATCGCCGGCGACTTCTCCTCGTACTCCCTGTTGCTGCACGAACTCTTCGCCGTCTACCGCTCCATGGTGGCCGGCGAGGAGCCGGATCTGCCCGAACTCACCCGCGGTTACGACGAGTACGTCGCGGAGGAGGCCGCCCACCCCGGTACCCCGGCCGGGCGGCGCGACCACGACTACTGGACCGGGCTGCTGGCCGGTGCCGTGACCACCGAGCTGCCCACGGACCGGCCTCGTCCCCCCTTGCCGAGCCACACGGGCGGCACCGTGCACCTGGACCTGGCAGCGCTGTCGGACGATCTGCAGCAGGCCGCCAAGTCCGTGGGGGCGCGGCCCTTCCCACTGCTGCTGGCCGCCTACCAGGCACTGCTCGCCCGGTGGACGGGCGAGCAGGACATCATGGTCGGGACGCCGGCGAGCACGCGTGCCCGGCCCGACCGGACGGTGTTCGGCTGCTATTTGAACAGCATGCCGGTCCGGATCCGCGTCGGCGCCGACGCCACCTTCGCTTCGCTGGCCGCGGAGAGCGGCAGACAGCTGCTGCAGGGCATGCGTCATGTCCGGCTGGCGGCCACCACGGTGGTGACGGGCCGACGTGGGCCCCTGGTGCGGCTGGGGGCTCTGCTGCTGCAAATGAGCGCTCTCGACGCGGAGTTCCCGCCGCCGGCGCCGGGAGAGCCGGAGGGCGCACCGGCGGAGTTCGCGGGCCTTCGGGTCAGCCGCATCGACGAGCCCAGCCAGGAGGGGCAGCTGGACCTGATGCTCACCCTCCACCAGGGCGTGCACGGGCTGGTCGGAGTGCTCACGTACGACTCCGACCTGTTCGACCACGAGAGCGTCGAGCACTTCGCCCGCTGTTACGAGCGTTTTCTGCGGGCCGCGGCGGACGACCCCGGCCGGCGGGTCGGGGAGGTCCCACTGACCGACGAGGACGACCTGGCGGCGCTGCTCGCGCTCGGCGGCGCCTGACGCCCCCGCTGCCCCGCTCCGGGGCAGCCGAAAGAAGGGTGAAACCGCACCGATATCCCCGGCTTCTACGGTCTTCTTCGGGTGCGGGAACCGCCCTTTGTATCCGATTCGCAGCAAGGAGCCGAGGTGGACTTCAGCCTTTTCTATTTCGCAAACGACAGTGACGATCCGGATTCCGCGGGTCGCTACGCACTTCTTCTGGAAGGCGCCCGGTTCGCGGACCGCAACGGCTTCACGGCCGTATGGACGCCGGAGCGGCATTTTCACCGTTTCGGCGGCCTCTACCCCAACCCGGCGGTCACCGGCGCTGCGCTCGCCATGGCCACCGAGCGGGTTCGGATCAGAGCCGGCAGCGTGGTGGCGCCCCTGCACCACCCGCTGCGGATCGCCGAGGACTGGTCGGTCGTCGACAACCTCTCCGGCGGCCGGGTCGGCATCTCCTTCGCCTCCGGCTGGCACCCCGCCGACTTCGTGATGCGTCCCGACGCGCACAGCACGCGCCGCGAGGTGATGGACGAGACGATCGAGACCGTGCGCAGGCTGTGGCGTGGGGAGTCAGTGACCCTGCCGGACGGTAAGAACGAGCCTGCCGAGGTGCGTGTCTTCCCGCCGGCTGTCCAGCGCGAGCTGCCCTTCTGGATCACCAGTGCCGGCAGCGTGGACACCTTCCGAAAGGCCGGCGCCCAGGGCGGCGGTGTCCTCACGCACCTGCTCAGCCAGGACATCGAGGAGCTCCGCACGAAGATCGCCGCCTACCGGGAGTCGTACCGCGCTCACCACTCGGACGGCTCCGGGCACGTGGTGCTGATGCTGCACACTTTCCTCGGCGCCTCCACCGAGGAGGTCCGCGAGCTGGTGCGTGGCCCGCTCTCGGCCTATCTCAAGACCTCCTTCGGGCTGATCTCCGGCTCCATCGGCAGCCGCCCCGGCACCTTCGACTCCGCCGACATCAAGGAGTCCGACGTCGCCTATCTCGTCGAGCGCGGATTCACTCGGTTCTTCGAGCGGCAGGGCATGTTCGGCACCGTTGAGCAGGGCGAGCGTGTGGTGGACCTCCTGGACGAGGCCGGCGTCGACGAGATCGGCTGCCTCGTCGACTTCGGCGTCGGCGTCGAACAGACGCTCAAGAGCCTGGAGTTCCTCGCCGATCTGAAGAACCGCCGCGGCTGAGAAACCGCTCCGGCCGGGAAAAAGGCTCCGGCGTATGGGCGCGATATAGCCGCCCACCGAACAGTTGTACCGGGCGCAGGCCGCGTAGCCGGCCGGCACATCATCATCCGACAGGGAGTCATCCACCATGAGTGAGAGCCACAACGACGAGCGCGCCTATCGCGTGGTCCGCAACGACGAGGAGCAGTACTCGATCTGGTGGGCCGACCGTGACCTTCCCGCCGGCTGGCAGGCGGAGGGCACCGAGGGCCCCAAGGCGGCGTGCCTGCAGCGGATCGAGGAGATCTGGACCGACATGCGTCCGCTCAGTCTCCGCCTGCGCATGAAGCAGAGCCAGGACGAGCGCGACCGTCTCGCTTCCTGACCCCGACCGCGCCGGCCCGGATCCCCCGCCGGGTCGGCGCTCCCTTTTGCCTTCCGGCCCCGACGCCCGCTTCCACGCCTTCGCCGCACGGCGGGCATCCGCCGTCCGGATGCGCACGTGTCCTGCCGCGCTCCCCGACCCGCCGTGCACCGCCGTTCGGCCGCAGCTGTCCAGCAGAGGAATCCCAAGATGACCACGCAGATACGTCAGGACGACGCAACCGACACCCATCTCGCGACGCTCGCCGAAGTCGTCGCGCAGCAGACTGTCTGGACGCCGGACGCCGTCGCGGTCGTCACCGCGACCGGGGACTCCCACAGCTACGCCGACCTCGAGGCACGCGCGCGTCGGCTCGCAGTGCTGCTCAGGCGGTCGGGGGTCACCCGCGAGTCGTTGGTCGGCGTGCACCTGCACCGCGGCCTCGACCTCGTCGTCAGCCTCCTCGCGGTGTGGAAGGCCGGTGCGGCCTATGTACCGCTCGACCCGGCGCATCCGGCCGAACGGCTGGAGTGGATGGCCAAGGACGCCCGGCTCGCCCTGGTGGTGACCGAGTCCGCGCCCGCCGGAACGCTGTTCGGCGTGCCGGCGCTCGGGCTGGCCGAGCAGCGCGAGACCCTGGCCGTCCTGCCCACCGACGCCCCGGACACCCACGCCGACCTCGACGGTGCCGCGTACGCCGTGTACACCTCCGGCTCCACCGGCCGTCCCAAGGGTGTGGTCGTCACCCACGAGGGCATCGCCAACCGGGTCCGGTGGAGCGTGCGTGAGCACGGCATCGGCCCCGGCGACCGGGTGCTGCAGAAAACCACCATGGGCTTCGACGCCGCCACCTGGGAGGTGTTCGCGCCGCTGGTCAGTGGGGCGACCCTGGTCCTCGCTCCGGTGGGTGCCGAACGTGACCCGGCTGCCCTGGTGCGCTGCGCGGTGGACCGGAACATCACCGTGCTGCAGGTGGTGCCGTCGGTGCTGCGGCTGCTCGTCGACGAGCCCGCCTGGGCGGATCTCACCGGTCTGCGGCTGCTGTTCTCGGCCGGTGAACCGCTCCACGCCGAACTGTGCCGCCGCGCCCTGGACCGCTGCGCCGGCACGGAACTGCGTATCTGGAACACGTACGGTCCGACCGAGTGCTCCATCGACATCACTGCCCACGCCTACGCCGCCGGGCAGGACAGCGGCCCCGTCCCGATCGGTCGCCCTCTCGACGGCATGCGGGTGCTGGTCCTCGATCCCAATGGGCGTCCGGTACCGGTCGGGGTCATCGGCGAGCTGTACGCCGCCGGCGCCGGTGTGGCCCGCGGCTACCTGGACCGCCCGGGACTGACTGCCGAGCGTTTCGTGCCGGACCCCTACGGGCCGCCCGGCTCCCGGCTCTACCGCACCGGCGACCTGGTTCGATGGCGTTCGGACCGGACCCTGGAATACCGGGGCCGCGCCGACGAGCAGGTCAAGGTCAACGGGGTCCGGGTGGAACCGGGCGAGGTCTCCGCGGCCCTGGTGACGCACCCGGACGTCGAGGCGTGCGTCGTCGTCGCCGCGCCCGCCCATGACGGCGGGAACCGCCTGGTCGCCTACAGCGTCACCGGCGACGGGCACCCGCCGCGCGGCTGGCGGGCCTTCCTGTCGGGCCGGCTACCGGCAGCGCTCGTTCCCACCCAACTGATCCAGCTCACCGAGCTGCCACTGACCGCCAACGGAAAGGTCGACCGGGGCTCGCTGCCCGCCCCGGCGCCGGAACTGTCCACCGAGGTCGAGCACATCGCGCCGCGCACCGCCGAGGAACGCGCCGTGGCCGCGATGTGGACCGAGGTGCTCGGCGTGGCCGCCCCCGGGATCCACGACGACTTCTTCCAGCTCGGCGGCACCTCGCTCACCCTGACCCGACTCGCCGCACTCCTGCGGGAGCGGTCCGGCGCCGCGGTCGAACTCGCCTCCCTGTTCACCTCCTCCACGCTTCATGCGCAGGCGAAGCTGATCGCCGAGGCGTCGGCCGACCAGCCGTTCGCCACCGTCCCCCGGGAGGGGCGTCTGCCGCTCTCCTTCGGCCAGCAGCGCCTGGCCGTCCTCGACCGGCTGGAACCCGGCAGCGCCGAGTGGGTCTCTCCTTTGCTGATCGACCTGCCGGAAGGGGCCCGCACCGAGGACGTCATGCGCGCCCTGGACCTGCTGGAACAGAGGCACGAGGCGCTGCGCACCCGCTTCCCGGCCGACCTCGCCGAGCAGGGTCCGTGTGTGGTGGCGCCTGGCCAGGTCGAGCTGACGGAGATCACCGCCGAACGGTCCGCGCTGGGCGACCTGCTGGCCGAGCGGTTCGCTCAGGGATTCGACCTGGAGCGGGGCCCGCTGTGGCGGGCCGCCCTGGTCCGCTTCCCGGAGGGCGCTCCGCTGCTGGTAATCACGGTCCACCACATCGCCTGCGACGGCTGGTCGTCGGTGATCCTTGAGCGCGAGTTCACCGAGGCACACTCGGCATTCGCCTGTGATCGCACTCCCGACCTGCCCGAACTTCCCTTCGGGTACGTCGACTACGCGGCCTGGCAGCGGGCCCGGCTCACCGAGGACCGGCTGTCGGCCCACGCCGCCCACTGGCGGGAGACCCTCGCGGGTCACACCCCGCTGCCGCTGCCCACCGACCACCGGCGCCCCGCCCGGCGCGACCACCGCGGTGCCGTTGTCCCGCTGACCATCCCGGCCGAACTGGTGCGCCCGCTGACGGACCTGGGGCGCGAGCAAGGCGCCACCCTGTTCATGACACTGCTCACCGCGTTCGCCACGCTGCTCGCCCGGCACAGCGGGGAGAGCGACATCGTCGTCGGCACCCCGGTCGTCGGCCGCACCCGGCCCGAGACCGAGAACCTCGTCGGCTTCTTCCTCAACTCCCTTCCGCTGCGCTGCGACATGGATGGCGCCCTCGGATTCGATGAGGCACTGCGCCGGGTGCGCGCCGTGGCACTGGACGCGTTCGCCCACCAGGACCTGCCCTTCGACCGGCTCGTCGAGGAGGTCCAGGACGGTCGCGACCTGTCCCGCACCCCCGTCTACCAGGCGGCCTTCGACCTTCTCGACGCCGAACTCACCACGGCGGGGATCGACTTCGCCGACCTGGCCGAGCTCGGTGACTCCTGGCGGATCGCCAAGACCGACCTCAGCCTGTTTCTGAGGCCCGGCCCGGACGGCGCGATCACCGGTGTGCTGGAGTACTCCACGGCCTTGTTCGAGCACGCCACCGTCGAACGGTTCGGTGCCCAGTTGGTCCGGCTCCTGACCCGGGCGGTGGCGACCCCGTCGACCCGGCTCGCCGATCTGGAAGTGCTCACCGACGAGGAGCGCCACCGCCAGCTGGTGACTTTCAACCGGGGCGCGGGCGAGACTCTCGCCGACCCCGAGGACCGTACCGTCCTGGAGATGATCGAGGTCCGGGCGGCCGAGCAGCCGGGCACCACCGCGCTCCGTGGGGCACAGACCGTCACCTTCGGCGAACTGGACGCCGCCGCCAACCGGATCGCGCACCGGCTGCGCCGCTCCGGCGTCGGCACCGAGTCCGTGGTCGGTGTCCTGCTCGACCGCGGACCGGACCTGATCAGCACGTTCCTCGGCAGTTGGAAGGCCGGCGCCGGCTATCTTCCGCTGGACCCCGAGCACCCCGCCGAGCGCATCGCCACGATGCTCGCCGACGCGGGTGCGGGCGTACTGATCACTTCGGCGGCGCACGGCGCCCGGGTGGCACACCTGTTCCCCGGTGAACTCGTGGTCCTGGACCGTGACCGCGAACTGCTGCGGGAGCTGCCGTCCGAACCGCCCGCGCGTCAGCTCGACCCGCGGGCCACCGCCTATGTGATCTTCACCTCCGGCTCCACCGGCCGCCCCAAGGGCGTGCGGGTCGAACACCGGGGTCTGGCCAACCACGTCGCCTGGGCGGCCCGGGACCTGGCCGGCCGCAGCGGTACGGGCGCGGCTCTGTTCTCCTCCGCCGCCTACGACCTCGTGGTGCCCAACCTGTACGCGGCGCTGGCCGCCGGTCAGCCGCTGCATCTGCTGCCCGCGGACCTCGACCTCGCCGACCTCGGGGCGACGCTCGACGCCCACGCACCGTACAGCTTCCTCAAACTGACCCCCGGCCACCTGGAGATCCTCTCCCACCAGCTGACCGACACCCAGGCCGCAAACCTGGCCGAGGTGGTCGTGGTGGCGGGCGAGGTCTTCCCGGGCGAGGCCGCCTCGCGCTGGCTGGAGCTGCTCGGGCCGGGCCGTCTCGTCAATGAGTACGGACCCACCGAGTGCTCCGTCGGTACCTGTGTGCATCCGGTCGACGGGCCGGTCGAGGGCACCGTGCCCATTGGGCGCCCCCTGCCCGGCATGTCGATGTACGTCCTCGACAGTGAACTTCGCCCTGTGCCGCTGGGCGGTGTCGGCGAGCTGTACGTCGGTGGCACCGGCGTCGCCCGCGGCTACACCGGCCGGCCCGGCCAGACCGCCGAGCGCTTTGTGCCCGACCCCTGCGGCCGGCCCGGCGACCGCATCTACCGCACCGGTGACCTGGCCCGGCAACTCCCCGACGGAACTGTGGAGTTCCAGGGCCGCATCGACCACCAGATCAAGGTACGCGGCCACCGCGTCGAACCCGGCGAGATCGAGTCGGTCCTGGTCTCCCACCCCCGGGTCCGCGAGGCCGTCGTCCTCGCCGGCCAGGGTCTGACCGCCTACGCGGTACCTGCCGGACCGCAGCTTCCGGCGGCCGACGAGCTGACCGCGTACTGCGCCCGGTTGCTTCCCGCGTACATGGTCCCCACCGAGTTCATGGCGATCGACGCCGTTCCGCTGACGCCGAACGGCAAGCTCGACCGGGCCGCGCTGCCGAACCCCGCCGAGGCCGTCACGGACGGGCACACCGGCCCGCGCGACATCGTCGAGGAGCGGATCGCCGCCGTCTGGAGCGGCCTGCTCGGCCGGGAACCCGGCATGAACGACGACTTCTTCCACAACGGCGGCAACTCCATCCTCGGTATCCGCCTGATCTCCGCGATCCAGAACGAGTTCCAGGTCGCGCTGCCACTGCGCGCCCTCTTCGAAGAACCCACCGTGGCCCGGCTCGCCCGCGCCGTCGAGGCGCTCGTACAGGCCGAACTCGACAGCGCGGACGCCGACCAGTCCTCCCCGACCCTCCCCCACTCCTCGCAGACCAAGGAGCACTCCGCATGACCACCGGCGCAGAGCACCCCTCCACCGGCGACCGCCTGCGAGCCGAACTGCTGCGCCGGTTGTCGGGCCGTACCACCGAACAGCAGCCGGAAATCCCGCGCGCCGACCGGGAGCAGCCGCTGCGGCTGTCCCCGGGCCAGCAGCAGATGTGGTTCCTGCAGCGTATGGAGCCGGACAGCCACGAGTACGTCGTCCCGCTGGTTCTGCGGCTTACCGGGCCGCTGGACGAGACCGCGCTGCGCCGGGCCGTGGACGCGGTCGCCGCCCGCCACGAGATTCTGCGTACCCGCTACGACTTCGTGGCCGGCCGCCCGGTTCAGCTCATCGACCCGGCCGGACTCGTGCCCTTCACCACCACCGACCTCGGTTCGCTGCCCCTCGACGAGCGCGAGGCCGAGGCCCGCACCCGGGCCGCGGCCTGTGCCCGCGTCCCCTTCGATCTGGGTGCCGAATGGCCGCTGCGGGTCCATCTTTTCCGGCTGAGCGACCACGACTGGGTCCTTGCCCTGCTCTTCCATCACATCGCCTGCGACGCCTGGTCCACCCAGATCTTCGCCCGTGATCTCAGCGCCTCCTGCCGGGGCGAACAGGCCGGCACGGCGCTGCCGGTGCAGTACGCCGACTACGCCGAGTGGCAGGCCGGACGCATGGACGGGCCCGCGCTCGTCTCACACCTCGCCTACTGGCAGGAACAGCTCCGGGGCATGGTCCCGCTCGAACTCCCCACCGACCGACCGCGCCCGCCGGTACGTGACACGGCCGGCGCGACCACCCGATTCGCTCTGCCGGACGAGCTGTCCGCGCGGCTGCGTGACCTGGCCGCCGCCCATGGCACCACGCTGTTCACGGTGCTGCTCACGGCCTACCAGGCCCTGCTGTCCAAGTACACGGCGAGCACCGACATCGCGGTCGGCACCGTCGTCTCCGGACGCGTACGCCCGGAGCTGCAACAGCTGATCGGCTACGGCATCAACAGCCTGGTGATGCGGGCCGTGTGGGACGGCGACGTCCGGTTCAGCAGCTTGCTGGAGCGGAGCCGCGCGGCCGTCCTGGACGCCTTCGACCATCAGGAGACGCCGTTCGCACGCCTGGTGGACGAGCTCCAGCCCGAGCGTGACCTCTCGCGCACACCGCTCTTCCAGGCCGCGTTCACCCTGCACGAGTCCCGCACGACCGCCTACGACCTGCCAGGCGTGCGCGTAGAGGCCTTCGACGTGCCCACCTCCGTGGCCCGGTTCGACCTCCAGTTGCAGATCGAGGAGTCCCCGGAGGGGTCCCTGCACGGCCAGTTCGAGTACGCCACCGCGCTCTTCGACCCGGCGACTGCCGAGCGGTTCGCCCGCCACATGGTGCGCCTGCTGCGCTCCGTGGTGGACACCCCGGAGGCCCGGCTCTCCGAGCTGACCGTCCTCGACGAGACCGAACTCGCCGTCCTCATCGACCCGCTCACCACCGATGCGGCCGACACTCGCCTCGTCCACGAAGCCTTCGAGGCGCAGGCCGCGGCCACCCCCGACGCGATCGCGGTCGTCGCCGACGGCACCGCCCTCAGCTACGCCGAGCTCAATGCCCGTGCCAACCGGATCGCGCACCGGCTGATCGCCCTCGGTGCGGGGCCCGACCGGCTCGTCGGCATCTGCGTGGAGCGCGGGCCCGAGCTGATCCCCGCGATCCTCGGTGTCCTGAAGTCCGGCGCCGGATACCTCCCGCTCGACCCGGCCAACCCGGCCGAGCGCCTTGGCTACGTCGTCGCCGACGCAGGGCCCGTCGTCATACTGACCGAGTCCGCGCACGTGACCACGGTGGAGAGCATCCACGACGGCCGACTGGTGATCCTGGACCAGGAACGCGAGACCGAGGCCTGGGCAGCACTGCCGGAGACGGATCCGGCCCGTGCGGGCCACCCCGATCAGCTGATCTACGTCATCTACACCTCCGGCTCCACCGGCCGCCCCAAGGGCGTCTGCCTCAGTCACCGCAATGTCCTGCGGCTGCTGACCAGCGCCTACCGCCACTACGGATTCGCCGACGACGACGTCTGGCCGCTCTTCCACAGCTACGCCTTCGACGTCTCCGTATGGGAGATGTGGGGGGCCCTGCTGCACGGCGGCCGGCTCGTGGTCGTTCCCGCCGCCGTGACCCGTTCGCCGGACGAGTTCCTCGACCTGCTCGTCGAGCAGCAGGTCACCGTGCTCAACCAGACGCCGTCCGCGTTCCGTGCGCTGGTGTCCGCGGCCGCCGACGGCGATGAACGCATCGAGAGGCTGCGGCTGCGCGCCATCGTCTTCGCCGGCGAGAAGCTGCATGTCCCCGACCTGCAGCCCTGGGTGGACCGGCTCGGCCTGGACCGCCCGGCCCTGCTCAACATGTACGGAATCACCGAGACCACGGTCCACACCACCTACTACAAGGTGGGCCCCGCGGACCTGAGCCCCGACGCCGGCAATCCCGTCGGCGTCCCCCTCGACGACCTCAGGGTGCATCTCCTCGACACCTGGGGCGAGCCGGTCCCCATCGGCGTCTTCGGCGAGATCCACGTCGCAGGTCCAGGTGTGGCCCGCGGCTATCTGGGCCGGCCTGCGCTGACCGCGGAACGCTTCGTACCCGACCCCTACGGCCCGTCCGGCTCCCGCCTCTACCGCAGCGGCGACATCGCGCGGCGCCTGCCCGACGGCTCCCTGGAGTTTTGGGGCCGCGCCGACGGCCAGGTCAAGATCCGCGGCTACCGCGTCGAACTCGGCGAGATCCAGGCCGCGTTGATGGAGCTCGACCCGGTGCGCGACGCGGTCGTCGTGCTCCGCGAGGACGTCCCGGGCCAGAAGGAGCTGGTTGCCTACACAGTGTCGGCCCCGGATGCCTCCTGCGAGCCGGCCGAGCTGCGTGAACTCCTGGGCGTCCGGCTGCCGCCGTACATGGTGCCGGCCGCCTTCGTCGCCCTGGAGCGGCTGCCGCTCACCACCAACGGCAAACTCGACCGGCGCGCCCTGCCCGCCCCGAGCGGCGATGCCCGCCGGGCCGGCGGCACCTACACCGCACCACGTACGCCCACCGAGGAACGTCTGGCTGCGGTCTGGGCGCAGGAACTCGGCCTGGACAAGGTCGGTGTCGACGACGGGTTCTTCGACCTCGGCGGCGACTCCATCCGGGCCGTCGCCCTGGTCGGCGCGGTCCGCTCGGCCGGTCATGACATCACCGTCCGCGACGTCTTCGAGTACCGCACCGTCGCCCGCCTCGCCGAACTGCTCACCGGCCGCTCCGCCCCCGCGGTGGTCCCCGACCCCGTACGGCCGTTCACGCTCATCGACGCGGAGGACCGGGCGCGGCTGCCCGAAGGGGTGGCCGACGCCTACCCGCTCTCCCAGATGCAGGCCGGCATGGTGCTCGAGATGTCCATCGACAACGGGCAGAACAATTACCACAACGTCACCAGCTTCCGGATCCGCGACGAACGCCCCTACGACCACCCGTCGCTGGTCGAGGCGGCGCGGATCGTCGTGGCCCGGCACGAGGTACTGCGCACCTCGCTGTCTCTGACCGGCTACTCCATCCCGATGCAGCTGGTCCACGAGTACGCCGAGATGTCCGTGGGCACTCAGTCGCTGCACGGCCTGGCCGAGGAGGGGATCAGGGACGCCGTACGCGCGTACACCGTCCGTGAACGCGCCCGCGTCTTCGACCTCGCCGTCCCCGCCCTGATGCGGCTGTTCGCCCACGACACGGACAACGGCAGTTGGTGGTTGTCCATCACCGAGTGCCACCCCGTTCTGGAGGGGTGGAGCCACCACTCCATGCTGATGGAGATCCTCGATGTGTACGGCGCCCTCCGTGACGGCCGTTCGGTCGAGGAGCCCGAGCGTCCTGGGACCCGGTTCGTCGATTTCATCGCCGCCGAACTCGACGCCCTGGACGACGAGAACGACCGTGCGTACTGGTCACGCGTCGTCACCGACCACGCACCGCTGAAGGTCCCCTCCGGCTGGGGCGACGGCACCGACACGGCCCGCACCACCCACCAGGCCGCGATCCCGGTCAGCGATCTGGAAGACCGGCTGCGCGCGTTCGCCGCGCGAGCCGGGGTGTCGATGAAGAGCGTGCTGCTGGCGGCGCACCTGAAGGTGATGAGCCAGCTGACGGACGAGACCGCCTTCCACACCGGGCTCGTGTGCGACGCCCGTCCCGAGCTGCCCGGCGCCGACCGCGTCTACGGCATGTACCTCAACACGCTGCCGTTCCCGTTCGAGGCGGGCCGTGCCGCGACCTGGCGCGAGCTGGTGACCCAGGTATTCGCTGCCGAGGTCGAGCTGTGGCCGCACCGCAGGTACCCGATGCCGTCCGTACAACGCCTTGCCGATGGTGGCCAGTTGCTCCACGTCTACTTCAACTACCAGAACTTCCACCAGGTCGACACCGATCTCGTCGACCACGAGGCCGCGATCGACGACAGCCCCACCGAGTTCCCGCTGACCGTCTCGAGCCGGGGCGGCCAGGTCATCGTCACCGCGGACGGGCGTTCGGTGTCGGCGGTGAACGCGGAGCGGATCGCCGCGATGTACCGGCTGGTACTGGAGGCCATGGCCACCGACCCCGACGGAGACGCTCGAACCACCCTTCTTCCGGCCGGTGAGCGGGAGTCGGTACTGGAACGGTGGAACACCGCCGACACCGAAACCCCGGCGGGTTGTGTGCCGGAACTGTTCACCGCGCAGGCCGCACGTGTCCCCAACGCGACAGCAGTCACCTCGGGCGACACATCACTCACCTACGCCGAACTCGACCACCGCTCCGCCCGACTCGCAGCACACCTCACCTCCCTCGGCCTGGGCCCCGGCGACATAGCCGCCGTCCTGCTCGAACGAGACGTCAACCTCCTCGTCGCACTCCTCGCCGTACAACGCACCGGCGCCACCTACCTCCCCCTCGACACCACCCACCCCACCGCACGCCTCACCGGCATCATCGAAGACGCCACCCCCACCACCCTCATCACACAGAAATCCCTCCACACACTCGCAGAACAAATCCACAACAACACACCACACATCCTCATCGACGACACCACCGAAAACACCACCGAGAACACCACCGAACCATTCACACCCACACCCACCGACCCCGCCGCCATCGCCTACCTCCTCTACACCTCCGGCTCCACCGGCCGCCCCAAGGGCGTCCAGATCACCCACGGCGCACTCGGCAACCTCCTCACCGGCATCCGCCGCGTACTCGGCGACAACACCACCACCGAAACCTGGCTCGCCTCCACCTCCGTCTCATTCGACAT
>NZ_JBHWIY010000048.1:0-5647 GCF_042731715.1 Streptomyces sp. NPDC059832
GCACCGTCCCCGGCCTGCGGCGCCGGCTCGCCCCGCGGGCGGAGCATCCGTACCGCGGCGACCACCGCGAGCACGGCGAAACCCGCGGTCAGCGCCCCGGACGGGACCCGCACCGACAGCGCCCCGGCCACCGCGGCCGGAATGATTCCGGCCGCCGCGAAGAGCCCTCCCGTACGCCAGCGGACCCGGCCCTCCCGGGCGTGGGCGAGCAGCCCGGTGAGGGACGTCGCGATGACGATGAGGAGTCCGGCGGTGGTGGCCGCGGCCGGATCGAAGCCGAGCAGGTAGATCAGCGCGGGAACGGCGAGCACGCTTCCGCCGCCGCCCAGCCCGCCGAGCGCCAGGCCGACCACCGCACCGGCGGCCAGCGCCACGACCAGTGCGGTCATGGGGCGGGCACGGGGACGGTGGGACACAGGCCGGCCTGCGCCGCCGCGCCGAAACCGTCGTCGACGGCCACCACCTCGCGCCCTGCCGCGTCCAGCATCGACGCGGCTATGGCCGCCCGCGTCCCGCCCGCGCAGTGCACCCACACGACGCCCGGCGGCACCTCGCCCAGCCGCTTCGGCAGCTCGTGCAGGGGGATGTGCACCGCTCCCGTGACCGCACCCGCACGGTGCTCGGAGTCCCTGCGCACATCGAGTACGACCGGGTCCTCGCCCCGCTCCCGGGCCGCCGCCAGGCCCGCGAAGTCGGACACGCGCGACGACCGCAGCGCCGTCGCCGTGCCCGCCCAGTCCTCGGGACCGCCGGTGGCCGCCGCGACCGGACGGCTCATGCCGACGCGGGACAGCTCCCGCTGTGCGTCGGCTATGTCGGTGGCGGTGCTCGCCAGCAGGGTGACCGGCTTGCCCCACGGGATCAGCCAGGCCAGATACGTGGCGAGCCGGCCCTCGCCCTCGAAGTTGAACGATCCGGCGACATGCCCCTCGGCGAACGCCACCCGGCTGCGCAGATCCACCACCCACTCGCCCGCGGCCAGCCGCCGGGCGATCTCCTCGGCATCGGCCGGGTCGGGCGGGGTCAGATCCAGCGGGGCCGGTCCTGCGGCATTGGCCGGGCCCATGTGCGCGTAGTACGCGGGGACATCGTCCAGAGCGGCGAGCAGGTCCGCGACAAAGGTGTCCACGTCCTTGACCAGCGCGTCGTTCCGCTCGCGCTCGTCGCCGATGGTCGTGGCCGACCCCTCGGCCTGCGAGGACGAACAGAAGCTGCCGAAGCCGTGCGTGGGCAGCACGGGCACGGCGTCCGCGAGCTCATCGGCGAGCCGGTGCGCGGAGGCGTGCTGGGCGCGGGCCAGTTCGGCGGTGAGCCGGGGCTCGACCAGATCGGGCCGGCCCACACTGCCGATCAGCAGCGAGCCGCCGGTGAAGGCAGCCACGTCGCGGCCCTCCTCCGCCAGCACGTAGGACGTGTGGTGCGGGGTGTGCCCGGGGGTGGCGAGCGCACGCAGCGCGAGGCCGTCGTCGACCGGGGTGACGTCACCGTCCGAGACCGGGACACGGGCGAAGGCGACCCGGGCCGCGGCGGGCACCAGGTACCGCGCCCCGGTGACGCGCGCCAGCTCCAGGCCGCCCGTCACGTAGTCGTTGTGCAGATGCGTCTCCACCACCAGGGCGATCCGCACGCCGCGCCGGGCGGCAGCGGCGATGACCCGGTCGATGTCGCGCGGCGGGTCCACGACCACGGCGGACCGCTGCCCGCCCGCCAGATAACTGCGGTTGCCGAGACCTGCTGTCTCGATGGTGTCGACGAAGAACACGACACGGCTCCTTCCGTGATGCTTTACCCCGGGGGGTATCTCTGTCCCAGGCTAACACCGATACCCCTGGGGGTATTCATGGTGTGGGGTGAGATGTGCGATACGCCGGGGGAGGCGTCCGCGGAACGCGCGGCGCGGCCGATCGCGGGGCGCTAGCCTGCCGACATGACGGAGCAGCTCATGCCCATGCCCACGGACTGGCGGCGCGCCCTCGCCGTGGTCGCGCACCCCGACGACCTGGAGTACGGCTGCGCGGCGGCGGTCGCGGGGTGGACCGACGGCGGTCGAGAGGTCTCCTACCTCCTCGCCACCCGTGGCGAGGCCGGCATCGACGCGCTGGAACCGGAGAAATGCGCCCCGTTGCGCGAGCGGGAGCAGCGGGCGAGTGCCGCGGCCGTCGGCGTCTTTACCGTGGAGTTTCTCGACCACCGCGACGGCGTGATCGAGTACGGCCTCCCGCTGCGCCGGGACATCGCCGCGGCCGTCCGCAGGCACCGCCCCGAACTGGTCGTCACGCTCAATCACCGGGACACCTGGGGCGGCGTCGCCTGGAACACCCCCGACCACCGGGCGGTCGGCCGCGCCACCCTGGACGCCGCGGCCGACGCGGGCAACCGCTGGATCTTCCCGGAGCTCGCGGAGGCGGGGCTCCAGCCGTGGAACGGGGTGCGGTGGGTCGCGGTCGCCGGGTCGAGCGCACCCACCCATGCTGTCGACGCCACGGCCGGGCTGGAGCGTTCGGTGAAGTCACTGCTGGCCCACCGTACGTACATCGAAGGGCTGACGGAAGAGGACCCCGAGGCGTACTGCCGCACCTTTCTGACGGATCACGCGCGGGCCGAGGGGGAGCGGTTCGGCGGTCGTCCGGCCGTCACGTTCGAGCTGTTCGCTCGCTGAGTCCGGCCCGGACCCGCCCGGCATTCCGGCGGTGCGGTCCGGCTCGGTATTCCGGCTCTGCATGTTCGGCGTCGGGCTAGCACGGGTACCGCTTCCGGAGGGCAAAAGCCCAGGTCCACGTGTTGATGTTGTCCAGACCATTGACATGTAAGCGCCACGATGTTGAATTCGGTGTTGTTGTGTTGCGCGACTCTGGTGACTTGAGTGATCAATGGAGGACTAGTGACGCCTCGCCCACCCCGTCTCACCGCGCTCGGTACGGCGGCGACCCTGCTCGTCGGCGGTCTGCTGACCGCCGTGCCGCCCGCCCAGGCGGCCGACGGTGCCCGCACCGCCACCCCGGCGAAGGCCGCCGCCGACCGGCCGGCCCCCGCCATCACGCCGACCCCGCAGTCCGTGAAGACCCGGGCCGACCGGATCACCATCAGCCCGACCGTCACCGTGGTGGCGGGTGGAACCTCCGACGAGTCCGCCATCCAGGTCGTGGAGAGCGCGCTGCGCCGGGCCGGCGCCCAGCGCGTCGTACGCGGCGACAGACCCGCCCGGAACGGTCTCACCGTCCACGTCGGTGACGCGACCGCGCTCGCCGCGCAGAAGATCGAGGGCCCGTCCGCGCTGCCCGCCGACGGCTATGTGCTCGGTATCGGCGCCGACCGCATCGTCCTCGCGGGCAAGGACACCACGGGCACGTACTACGCCGCGCAGACGCTGCGTCAGATCCTGCCGCACACCGGGCACCCCGGCGCCCGGGTCGCCGGACTCGCGGTGCGCGACTGGCCCGGCACCGCGCTGCGCGGCGTCATCGAAGGCTTCTACGGCACCCCGTGGTCGCACGAGGCCAGGCTCGACCAGCTCGACTACTACGGCGAGCACAAGATGAACATCTACGTGTACTCGCCGAAGGACGACGCGTACCTCCGTGCGAAGTGGCGCGACGCCTACCCGGCCGACCAACTGGCCGGGATCAAGGAGCTCGCCGACCGGGCCGCGCAGCGGCATGTGGAGTTCACGTACGCGCTCTCGCCCGGCCTCTCCGTCTGTTACAGCTCCGACGCCGACGCCGAGGCGCTGGTCGAGAAGTTCCAGACCATCTGGGACATCGGCGTACGCACCTTCGCCGTGCCGCTCGACGACATCAGCTACACGGACTGGAACTGCGCCGAGGACAAGGCGAAGTGGGGGACCGGCGGCGGTGCGGCGGGCGCGGCGCAGGCCTATCTGCTCAACCGGGTCAACAAGGAGTTCATCGCCACCCACCCGGGCGCCCAGCCGCTCCAGATGGTCCCGACCGAGTACTACGACGTCTCCGCCTCGCCGTACAAGAAGGCGCTGTCCGAGCAGCTCGACCCCAATGTCCTGGTCGAGTGGACGGGCGTCGGTGTCGTCGCGCCGACCATGACCGTCGCACAGGCGGAGGCCGCCCGCACGGTCTTCGGCCACCCGATCCTGACCTGGGACAACTACCCGGTCAACGACTACGCGACGAACCGGCTGCTGCTCGGCCCGTTCAGCGGGCGCGAGAAGGGCCTGCCCGGCAAGCTGGCGGGGATCACGGCGAACCCGATGATCCAGCCGTACGCCTCGAAGATCGCGCTGTACACCGTCGCCGACTACGCCTGGAACGACGCCGCGTACGACCCCCGCACCTCATGGGGCGAGGGTCTGAAGGAGTACGCGGGCGGTGATCCGCGCACCCAGCAGGCGCTGCGGGCCTTCGCCGACGCGAACTACAGCTCGGCCCTCAACAAGGCTCAGGCCCCCGAACTGGCGGCGGAGTTCGCCCGCTACTGGAAGTCCGGTGACGCCGCCCGGCTCACCTCGGTGCTCGGCACGCTCGGCTCGGCGCCCGGCCGGCTGCGCTCCGGCCTCCCGGACCGCGGCTTCGTCGCCGACGCCGCCCCCTGGCTGGACGCGACCGGATCCTGGGCCACCGCCGCCCGTACCGCCCTGCGCATGGTCGAGGCGGCCCGCGCCGGAAAGGGCGCGCAGGCCTGGGAGTTGCGGCAGCAGCTGCCCGCACAGGTCACCGCGGCGAAGTCCTTCACCTACACCGGGCTCGACGGGAGCAAGGTGCCGGTCCTCGTCGGGGACGGCGTCCTGGACCGGTTCATCGACGCGGCCGAAGCCGAGCACGACCGGATCCTCGGCGTGAGCGGCAGGCCCTCGGTCTCGACGAACCTCGGCACGTACCAGAGCAACGCCGTCGCCCGGGTGCTGGACGGTGACGACTCCACCTACTTCTGGAGCGACGGGGCGCCCGCCGCGGGCGACGGGATCACCGTGGATCTCGGCCGGGTCCGGGACATCGGCTCCGTCACCCTCGCGATGGCCAAGCCCGGCAGCACCGAGGACTACCTCCACCAGGGGGTGCTGGAGTACTCGGCCGACGGACAGAGCTGGCAGCAGCTCACCGCCTTCTCCGGAAAGCCGGACGTCAGCGCGACCGCGCCCGCCGGGACGAAGGCGCGCTACGTCCGGGCACGGGCGACCGCGGGCCAGGACAACTGGCTCGTCGTACGGGAGTTCAGCGTTCCGACGGACGAGGACGCGGTGACCGGAGGACCGCCCGCCGCGGCCGGATCCTCGCTGCGCGCGGCGTCCGACGGGGACCCGGGCACCGTCTACCGGGCGGCTCGCGTCCCGGAGGCCGGGGAGACGCTGGAGCTGGGGCTCGGCGCCGCACGTGCGGTGCCCTCCGTCACCGTTCTGCAGCCGGCCGGCTCCACGGCCCGCGCCGACATCCAGCTGCGGGCGACCGACGGAACATGGCGGACCGTCGGCGCGCTCGACGGCCCGTACACCCGGGTGGACACGGCCGGTCGCACGGCCGACGCGGTGCGGCTCGCCTGGCGCGCCGGTTCGGCGGCACCGCAGATCGCCGACGTGGTGGTGGCCGGCCAGGGCTGACGCCCGCGCACGGCACCGTCCCGGGGGCGGGGGTGGAGGGAGAGGGGCTCGGGTCGGGACAGGGGAGAAAAAGGACGAGTG
>NZ_JBHWIY010000048.1:5657-9272 GCF_042731715.1 Streptomyces sp. NPDC059832
CGCCCAACGCCGGTTAGGAACGAACTCCCCTTTTTCTGCGACCCGGGCGCACCCATGTCCGGGTCCGGCCGAAACCGGTGGCGCGGGTTGTTCCCAGAGTGGCAAGCGACCGCTTAGTATGCGCCGGAGCAGTGGTAATGCCGACAGTGTTGTGGAGGCCCCTCATGCAGGCATGGCGAGTGCACCGGAACGGCGAGCCGAGCGAGGTGATGCGGCTGGAGGAGACGGACAGGCCCACGCCCGGCGACGGGCAGGTGCTCATCGAGGTGCTCGCGGCGAACATCAACTTCCCCGACGCGCTGCTCTGCCGAGGCCAGTACCAGGTGAGGCCGCCGCTGCCCTTCACCCCCGGCGTGGAGATCTGCGGCAGGACGGCGGACGGGCGGCGGGTGCTCGCCACCCCCGCCCTGCCGAACGGTGGATTCGCCGAATACGTCGTCGCGGACGAGGCGGCGCTGCTGCCCGCCCCGGACACCCTGGACGACGCCGAGGCCGCCGCCCTGCACATCGGCTACCAGACCGGCTGGTTCGGCCTGCACCGCAGGGCGCACCTCCGGGCGGGCGAGACGCTCCTGGTCCACGCGGCGGCCGGCGGGGTCGGCAGCGCCGCCGTCCAGCTCGGCAAGGCCGCCGGAGCCACCGTCATCGGTGTGGTCGCAGGCCCCGACAAGGCCAGGACCGCCGCCGGGCTCGGCTGTGACCTGGTCGTCGACCGCCACAGCGAGGACATCGTCGCCGCGGTCAAGGAAGCCACCGGCGGACGCGGCGCCGACGTGGTCTACGACCCGGTCGGCGGCGACGCCTACGCCAAGTCCGTGAAGTGCGTCGCCTTCGAGGGCCGGGTGGTCGTCGTCGGCTTCGCGAGCGGTGTCATCCCCACCCCGGCGTTGAACCACGCCCTCGTCAAGAACTACTCGATCGTCGGACTCCACTGGGGCCTGTACAACACCAAGGACCCGGCCGCCGTCCGCGCCTGCCACGACGAGCTCACCCGGCTCGCCGCCCAGGGCGCCGTCAAGCCGCTGATCAGTGAACGCGTCGGGCTCGCCGGGGCCGCCGACGCCGTCCAGCGGGTCGCCGACGGCACCAGCACCGGCCGGATCGTCGTCCTCCCGTCAGGAGCCGCCCGATGACCGCACCCGACGCGGCCGAGCTCCGCCGCCGCACCCAGGACCTGCTCGCCGCACACCCCCCGGCCACCACCGGCCGCACCGAATTCCTCCAGGCCCGCTTCGACGCCGGACTGGCCTGGGTGCACTACCCGGCCGGCCTCGGCGGCCTCGACGCCCCGCGCTCCCTGCAACCCGTCGTCGACGCCGAACTCGCCGCGGCGGGCGCCCCCGACAACGACCCGCGCCGGATCGGGATCGGCCTCGGCATGGCCGCCCCCACCATCCTCGGCTACGGCACCGACGAGCAGAAACAGCGCTTCCTGCGGCCGCTCTGGGTCGGCGAGGAGGTCTGGTGCCAGCTCTTCAGCGAACCGGGCGCGGGCTCCGACCTCGCGGCCCTCGGCACCCGCGCCGTCCGTGACGGCGAGGACTGGGTGGTCGACGGGCAGAAGGTCTGGACGTCCAGCGCCCACCTGGCCCGCTGGGCGATCCTCATCGCCCGCACCGACCCCGACCGGCCCAAGCACCGCGGCATCAGCTACTTCATCTGCGACATGACCGACCCGGGCGTCGAGGTGCGGCCGCTGCGCCAGATCACCGGCGAGGCCGAGTTCAACGAGGTCTTCCTGACCGGCGTACGCATCCCCGACAGCAGGCGCCTCGGCCCGGTCGGCGAGGGCTGGAAGGTCGCGCAGACCACGCTGATGAACGAGCGGGTCTCCATCGGCGGGGCACGGATCCCGCGCGAGGGCGGCATGATCGGCCCGGTCGCCCGCACCTGGCGCGACCGTCCGGAACTGCGCACCCACGACCTCCACCGGCGCCTGCTGACCCTCTGGGTGGAGGCCGAGGTGGCCAGGCTCACCGGCACCCGGCTGCGTCAGCAGCTCGTTGCCGGACAGCCCGGCCCCGAAGGCTCCGGAATGAAGCTCGCCTTCGCCCGGCTCAACCAGGAGATCAGCGGGCTGGAAGTCGAACTGCTCGGCCAGGAAGGGCTGTTGTACGGCGACTGGACCATGCGCCGGCCCGAACTCGTCGACTTCACCGGGCGGGACGCCGGCTACCGCTACCTCCGCTCCAAGGGCAACTCCATCGAGGGCGGCACCAGCGAGGTGCTGCTCAACATCGTCGCCGAGCGCGTCCTCGGCCTGCCCGCCGAGCCGCGCAACGACAAGGACGTCGCCTGGAAGGACCTGGCCCGATGACCGCACCGACCGAAGAGAACCACGAACCCGATCTGCTGTACTCGGAGGCGGAGGAGGATCTGCGGGCAGCGGTGCGTTCGCTGCTCGCCGACCGGAGCGACGCGCCGTCGGTACTCGCCCGCGTCGAGTCCGACACCCCGTACGACCCGCGGCTCTGGAAGGCCCTAGCCGCCGACATCGGTACCGCGGGGCTGCTGGTGCCCGAGGAGTTCGGCGGGCAGGGCGCGGGTCATCGTGAGGCCGCGGTGGTGCTGGAGGAGCTGGGCCGCGGTGTGACGCCCTCGCCCTATCTGACCAGTGCGGTCGTCGCCACGGAGACGCTCCTCGCGCTGGGCGCGCCCGACGGGCCGGTTGCCGCGCTCCTCGGCGACCTTGCCGCGGGCCGCAGGGTAGCGGCGCTCGCCGTGCCGTTCGCCGCTCCGGCGCCCGACGCCGCTCAGCCGGCCGGTGTGGTGGCCGGACGGGTGGCGGGGACGGTGACCGGCGTCGCCGACGCCACCACCGCCGATGTGCTGCTGGTGCCGACGACCGACGGCCTGTACGCGGTCGACACCGGTGCCGAAGGCGTCGCCGTCGAGCCGCTCGTACCGCTCGACCTGACTCGCCCGCTCGCCACCGTCACCCTCTCCGGGGCTGCCGGGACCCGGCTGGCCGACGGTGCCTCCGCGGTCGCCGCCGTGCGCCGGGGCCTGCTGGCGGGCGCCGGACTGCTCGCCTCCGAACAGCTCGGAATCGCCGAGTGGTGCCTGACCGAAACGGTCCGGTACACCCGTGAACGTCACCAGTTCAACCGGCCGGTCGGCTCGTTCCAGGCGCTCAAGCACCGTATGGCGCAGCTCTGGCTGGAGGTCGTTTCGGCCCGCGCCGCCGCGCGGAACGCCGCGGACGCCCTCGCGACCGGCAGCCCGGACACGCGGTTAGCGGTGGCCGTCGCGCAGGCGTACTGCTCCGAGGTCGCCGTGCACGCCGCGGAGGAGTGCGTCCAGCTGCACGGTGGGATCGGCATGACCTGGGAGCATCCGGCGCACCTGTATCTCAAGCGCGCCAAGGCCGACTCGATCGCGTACGGCACGGCCGGGCGGCACCGCGAGACCATTGCCGAACTCGTGGAGCTGCCCGCGCCGTAGCGAGGGAGAGAGGAACGGCCCGCGTGGATGCGGGACTTGGGAGCGGAGGGGGGTGTAAGAGCGCCCCCCCTCCCCCATCTCCCCCACCGGCGGGGGATCAGGGACCCCCCTTCCCCCTTTTTCCTTTTGCTGGGTTTTCCACAACACCTCCTCTTTCCTCAGAGGGGTGTC
>NZ_JBHWIY010000048.1:9282-41102 GCF_042731715.1 Streptomyces sp. NPDC059832
GACTGTTTCGAACTTTGGGGGGCTCCCCGTGCCGGAGGGGGGGGGGGAGGAAGGGCCGGGGGGGGGGGGGGGTGGGGGGGGGGGGGCGCGGGAGGGCCCCCCCCCGCTCCTGCGTCTCCCCGGCCGGCGGGGTATCGGGCACCCCTTTACCTGTTGTTTAATTGCGATGGTTTCGCAATAACATCTGATCTTCAATAAGGGATGTGCAGAGTATGACGGCCCGATCGATACGGGGAGCGGTCGCCGCGACACTGGCGACCGTGCTGTCGTTGACCGCGGCGGCCTGTTCACAACCGGGTGGCCCGGACGGCGGCAACTCCGGATCGGGCGCGGGGGACTCGGCGGTGGTCGGCATCGCCTACGAGCCCGACAGCCTCAGCCCGCTGCTCGGCTACGGCAAGGACGGCAACTCCAAGATCTTCGACGGGCTGCTCGCCCTCGACGCCGGCATGAAGCTGCGACCCGCGCTCGCCACCGCCCTCCCCGAGGTGAGCGGCGACGGGCTGACGTACACCTACCGGCTCCGCAAGGACGTGAAGTTCAGCGACGGCGCGCCCTTCGGTGCGAAGGACGTGGTCTTCACCTACCGGACCATCCTCGACAAGAGGACCAACAACGCCTCCCGCACCGAACTCGACGCGGTGCGGAGCGTCGAGGCGAACGGCGACGACACCGTCGTCTTCAGGCTCAAGTACCCCTACGCGCCGTTCGCCCGGCGCACCGTCCTGCCCATCGCACCCGAACACATCGCGGGCAAGCAGGACGTCAACACCGGCGCCTTCACCACCCGCCCCATCGGCACCGGACCGTACCTGCTCACCAAGTGGTCCAAGGGCGAGAAGCTCAGCTTCAAGGCCAACCCCGGCTACTGGGGCGGCGCGCCGAAGGTGAAGAAGTTCACCATGGCGGTCATCAAGGACGACGACATACGCGCCACCCGGCTGCGCTCCGGGGAGCTCGACGGCGCGATCCTGCCGCCCAACCTGGCCAAGGGGTTCGCCCGTGGCAGCGGCACCCGCACGTACGCCGCCACCACGTACGACTACCGCACCGTGACCCTGCCCACCCACAACGAGGTCACGGGCGACATCGCCGTCCGGCGCGCCCTCGACGTCGCCGTCGACCGGAAGGCCATGGTCGACTCCATCCTCAACGGCGAGGGCCGGGCCGCGTACGGGCCCGTCCCCACCGACAGCGAGTGGTTCACCAAGGGCACCGAACGCTCCCACGACCTCGCCGCCGCGAAGAAGATCCTCGACGACGCCGGGTGGAAGCCCGGCAAGGACGGCATCCGCACCAGGGACGGCGTGCGCGCCGCCTTCCCGCTCTGGTACCTCACCGGTGACAAGCTGCGCCAGGACCACGCGCTCGCCTACGCCTCCGACGCCAAGAAGGCCGGTATCGACATCACCACCGAGGCCGGCACCTGGGAGGTCATCGAGCCCCGGATGAAGCAGGACGCGGTCCTCGCGGGCGGCGGATCGCCCGCCGATCCCGACTTCGACCAGTACACACTGCTGAAGTCCTCGCTCGCGGGCGACGGCTTCAACAACATGGCCTGGTACGACAACAAGGCCGTCGACCGGGCCCTCGAAGCGGGCCGCAGGAGCGGTGACGACGCCGAACGCAAGGCCGCCTACGACACCGTCCAGCGCGAGCTGGTGAAGAACCCCGGCTACACCTTCCTCACCCACATCGACCACCTCTACGTCGTGAAGGAGCGCTTCGGCCCCCTCACCACCCAGGTCGAACCGCACGACCACGGACTGGCATCCGGCCCGTGGTGGAACGTCGAGGACTGGACGCCGAAGAAGTGAACCACCGCCTCCCCTGGGGGCCGATGGGCAGAATGGCGGGACGGCGGGCGCTGCTCGCCGTCCCCGTCCTGGCCGCCGTGACGTTCGGCGTCTTCGCCGTCGCCGCCGCTTCCCCCTTCGACCCGGTCAAGGCGTACGCGGGCACCGCCGGGCTCACCGCGTCGCAGGAGAACCTCGACCAGTTGCGGGCCAACCTCGGTGTCGACCAGCCGCTCGTGAGCCGCTGGTGGAACTGGCTGGGCTCGGCGCTCGGCGGCGACCTCGGCGACTCCGCCGTGATGCGTCAGCCGGTCGCCGATGTCATCGGCGAACGCCTCGGCTGGTCCGTGCTGCTCGCCGCGACCGCCTTCGCCGTCGCCGTGCTCCTCGGCACGGGCCTCGGCGTACTGGCCGCCCGCAGGCCCGGCCGCCTGCTCGACCGGTGCGTCAGCTCCGCCGCGTACACGCTCGAAGCCGCCCCGGCCTTCTGGCTCGGGCTGCTCGCCATCTGGTTCTTCGCCCTGGAACTCGACGTGCTCCCGGCCGGCGGTCTCACCGACGCGGCCAGCGACACCGTCACCTTCGGGCAGGTCGCCGGCCATCTGGTGCTCCCCGCGGCCGTGCTCGGGATCTCCCAGCTGCCGTGGTTCTTCCTCTACGTGCGCCAGGGTGTCGCGGACGCGCTCGGCGAGGACCCGGTGCGCGGCGCCCGCGCCCGCGGACTGAGCGAGCGGACCGTACTGCTCGGCCACGCGTTGCGCTCCGGCATGCTGCCGATGCTCACCCTCATCGGCTCCCGCGTCCCCGAACTCATCACCGGCGCCCTCCTCGTCGAGACGGTCTTCAGCTGGCCCGGCATCGCCGCCGCCACCGTGCAGGCCGCCACCTCCGTCGACTTCCCGCTGCTGGCCGCGCTCACGGTGCTGGCCACCGTGGCGGTCGTCCTCGGCAACCTCCTCTCCGATCTGCTGTACGCGCTCGCCGACCCGAGAGTGGGCTTCGATGGCTGAAACCGACCTCGGACCCGTCGGCCGCACGACCCGCCGTGTCCGCGTGGTCAGCTCCGCCGGGATCGTCGCCGCGGTGCTGCTCGCGGTCCTGCTCGTGCCGCCGCTGGTCCAGCTCGACCAGCAGGCCGTCGACCTGGCGGCCAAGCTCCGGCCACCGTCCTGGCAGCACCCGTTCGGCACCGACGATGTCGGGCGCGATCTGCTCCTGCGCTGCGTCTACGGGCTCCGCGTCTCGCTGCTCGTCGGCGTCGTCGCCGGGCTCACCGCGACCGTCATCGGGACCGCGGTCGGCGCACTGGCCGCGGCGTTCGGAGGCTGGACGGACCGCGTCGTCATGCGGCTGGTGGACACCTTCTCGTCCGTACCTCATCTGCTGCTCGGCATCTTCATCGTCGCCATGTTCCGGCCCGGCGTCGGTCCGGTGATCGTCTCCGTCGCGCTCACCCACTGGCTCTCGACAGCCAGGATCGTCCGCTCCGAAGTGCTGTCGCTGCGCTCGCGTCCGTTCATCGACGCGGCGATCTCCGGCGGGGCCTCGCGCGGGCGGGTCGTCGTCCGGCATCTGCTGCCCGCCGTGCTTCCGCAGGCGGGCCTGGCGGCCGTGCTGATGGTGCCGCACGCCATGTGGCACGAGTCCGCGCTCTCCTTCCTGGGGCTCGGGCTGCCCACCCATCAGGCGAGCCTGGGCAATCTCGTGCAGACGGCACGCGGTTCGCTCCTCGCCGGGGACTGGTGGCCGACGCTCTTCCCCGGCCTGTTCCTGGTGATACCGACCCTCGCGCTGGCGGGCCTCGCCGGCGCCTGGCGTGAGCGGATCAACCCGCGCCGCCGATCGGAGCTGATGCTGTGAAGAACGCCCCCGGCCCGAAGGCGCCGGTCCTCTCCGTCCGTGGCCTCTCCGTACGCTTCCGGATGCGGGGCGGCCGGCACATCGCCGCGGTCGACGACGCGCACTTCGACCTCGCGGCGGGGGAGTGCCTGGCCCTGGTCGGCGAGAGCGGCTGCGGGAAGTCCGTGCTGGCCTCGGCGCTGCTGGGACTGCTTCCCGGCAACGCGCGGACCTCGGGCTCGGCGCTGCTCGATGACGGCACCGATCTCCTGACCGCCGGTGAACGGACCCTCGCCCGTACGGTACGGGGCCGCCGCATCGGACTCGTACCGCAGAGCCCCGCCGCACACCTCACCCCGGTCCGCACCGTACGCGCCCAGCTGGAGGAGACCCTCCGCGAACTGACCGGCGCCCGCAGGCCCGCCCTGCGCCCCGCGGCCGAACAGGCCGCCGCACGCGCCTCGTTCCCGTCCGGGCACCTCGACCGGTATCCGCACGAACTCTCCGGCGGTCTCGCCCAGCGGGCCGCGACCGCGCTCGCCCTGATCGGCGACGCACCCCTGCTCCTCGCCGACGAGCCCACCACCGGACTCGACCGCGAGCTGGTCGAGCGGACCGTCGACGAACTGCGCCGCCACACCGACGGGGGCCGGGCGCTGCTGATCATCACCCACGATCTCGCGGCGGCCGAGCGGATCGCCGACCGGGTCGCCGTGATGTACGCGGGCCGCATCGTCGAACTCGCCGACGCCGAGCGGTTCTTCGGGAGGCCGGGACCACGCCACCCGTACGCGCGCGGACTTCTCGACGCCCTGCCGGAGCGCGCCTTCGTACCGATCCCCGGAATGCCGCCCGAGCTCGGAGCGCTTCCCGAGGGGTGCGCGTTCGCGGCCCGCTGCGGGCGCGCCGACGACCGGTGTTCCGTACAGCCCCCGTTCGACGGCCGTCTCGCCTGCCACCACGGTGTGCGGGCGGACGGGGAGGAGCCGGTCCGTGCTTGAACTCACCCGCGTCACCGCCGGATACGACCGGCGCGATCCCGTCGTCCGCGAGGCCTCGCTGAGCCTGGCGCCGGGGGAGTCCCTCGGACTGCTGGGCCCGAGCGGCTGCGGCAAGTCGACTCTGGCCAGGGTCGCGGCCCTGCTGCACCGCCCGTACGCGGGCACGGTCGTGCTCGACGGCGAGCCGGTACGCGGCTGGCGGCACCGTGCCCCGCGTGCGCAGCGCACCGCCGTCGGCGTCGTCTTCCAGCAGCCCAGGCTCTCCGCCGACCCCCGGCTCACCCTGCGCGAACTCATCGCCCAGCCGTTGCGGGCGACCGGCCGCCGCTCGGAGGTCGCGGACCGGGTGGCCGGGCTGGCACCGGCGGTCGGGCTCACGCCGGAGCTGCTGGGCCGGCGCCCGCACGAGGTGAGCGACGGCCAGTTGCAGCGCGCCTGCCTGGCGAGGGCGCTGGTCCTGCGGCCGCGCTGGCTGATCTGCGACGAGATGACCGCGATGCTCGACGCGTCGACGACCGCCGCGCTGGTGGCGGTCGTCGAGTCCTACCGGAGGGAGTCCGGGGCCGGGCTGCTGGCCGTCGGCCACGACCGGGTGCTGCTGGAACGCTGGTGCGACCGCACGGTCGGCTGGCGGGAGTGCTCCGGACCGGGCGCGGCGCGGGAGTCCATGAGCCCGACCGGATAAGTCCATGCCCCTGGGCGTGGCACGCCCCCACCCTTGTTGACGAGTCCATGACCAAAGGGGTGGGTCGGTCGATCCGTCCGGACAAGGAGTGGGACATGCACAAAGCACGCGCCACCGTCGCGGTGGTGATCCTCGCCGTCGCCGCCTGGCTGGGGCCGGCCGGGCCGTCCGTGGCGGCCGGCCAGACCCCGGGTTCATACAGCAACTACACGTTCCCGGCCGGGACGACCGCCCTCGACGAGGTCACCTTCGGGACGACCGTCCAGTCCGACCCCGGCCGCGCGAACGTCTTCTGGTCCCACCAGTTCGGCTTCACCAACGGGGTCGGCGGCTACATCGGAATGCAGCGCAACCGCTCCGGCGGCGGCCTGTTCCTCTTCTCGCTGTGGGACTCCACCGGAGGCAGGCCGGGAGACGCGGGCACCTACTGCCAGACGTTCACCGAGGGCGGTACCGGCTACACCTGCCGGCTCGGTGAGCGCTTCACGGCCGGACACCACTACCGCTTCCGCATCGCACCCGACACGACGGCCGGCTGGTACCGGGCCACCATCACCGATGTCACCGCGGGCACGTCATTCGTCCTCGGCAGCCTGCAGACCGGCACCGGCGCGAAGGTCGCCACCGGCGGAATGGTCGACTGGGTCGAGTACTTCGACTGGAACAACAACGCCGCCACCTGCGCCGACTCGCCGTACTCCAAGGCCCTCTTCGACCTGCCCGGCGGTACGGCGGGCAGCGCAACCGTCACCGCCGCACTCGGCTCCACCAGCGTCAGCGGCACCTGCTCCAACGGCGCCTCGGTGCGCGGCCAGGGCGGCGGCAGCGTGCACGAGGACGGCATCGGCAACTCGTCGTCCGGATCCCTCACCGGCATCGGCGGTGCCTGCGTCGACATCCCCGGCGGCACCACCGCAACGCAGCTCGACCTCTGGAGCTGCAACGGCGGAAACAACCAGAACTGGGTACGGGCCGCCGACGGCACGCTCCGCGCGCAGTTCCAGTGCATGGCCGTGAGCGGCACCACCGTACGGACCGCGGTCTGCGACGGCTCGGCCGCCCAGCAGTGGCGGATCGACGGCGCGGCCCTGGTGAACCCCGCCACCGGGCAGTGCCTGGACGCCTACGGGGGCGGCAGCGCCAACGGCACCCCGCTCGGCATCTACACCTGCACCGGCGGCGCCAACCAACGCTGGACGGTCCCGGCCTGACCGGGGGAACGGCAGTCGACGGGCGGACGACGACCGGATCAACTCTTGTGCGGGGTCTGCCCGTTGCGGCGATCACCATCGCATACTCGGTCGCGTCCGCCTGTCCGGTCCACCACTCGCTCCCCGGGAGAATCCATGGCGTTCCCGACCCGCCGAAGCGTCGTCACCACCGCGCTCGCCACCGCGGCCGCAGGCGCGTTCCTGTCCCCGCACACGGCCGCCGCGTCCGAGGCCGCCCCGGCGTCCCCGGCCGCACGACGCCACCGCCCGCGCGTGCTGCGCAGGGCCCACGCGCACAACGACTACCTGCACACGCACCCCCTGCACGACGCGCTGGGGCACGGCTTCACCAGCGTCGAGGCCGACATCTTCCTGGTGGACGGCGAACTGCTGGTCGCCCACGAGGCCACCGACCTCGACCCCGCCCGCACCCTCGCCTCGCTCTACCTCGACCCGCTGCTGGCGAGGGTCCGGGCCAACCACGGCACGGTCCACCCCGGCTACCACGAACCCGTACAGCTGCTGATCGACATCAAGACGGACGGAGCCGCGGCCTACCTCGAACTCGACCGGCAGCTCCGGCACTACCGGCGGATGCTGACGTCGTACCACCACGGCCGGGTGCGGCCCGGTGCCATCACCGCCGTCATCTCCGGCGACCGCGCCGCCCGCGTCCCGATGGAGGCGCAGGCGACGCGCCACGCCTTCTACGACGGCCGCCCCGAAGACCTCGGAACCCCGGCCACCGCCTCGTTCATCCCGCTCATCAGCAGCAGCTGGACCGACGACTTCAGCTGGCTGGGCGCGGGTCCATTCCCCGCGGCCGAGCGGGACAAACTGCGCGCGCACGTCGCCCAGGCCCACCGCAGCGGCCGGCGCGTCCGCTTCTGGGCCACGCCGGACGCGCCGGGGCCGGAGCGGGACGCGGTCTGGACGGAGCTGCTGGCCGCCGGGGTCGACCACCTCAACACCGATGATCTGGCGGGGCTCGAACGCTTCCTGCGCACCCACGACCGGGACAACCGGACCGAGGCCGCGCACCGCGGCTGACCGGACGCGCCGCCCCGAGCATGACAGCCAGTCAACACCCGGATGGCGGACATGCCAGTGCGCCGGATGGCTCCTCCGCTACGCCACACTGGCGGCCGAATGCCGCATTCCGGCGCGGCGGAGGAGGTTGGCCATGGCCATTTCGATCTCACTGGTGCTGCTTCTGCTGATCCTCGCGGTGATCTTCCTCCGCAACGGGGGCCTGAAGATCTCGCATGCGGTGGTCTGCGCCATGCTCGGGTTCTTCCTCGCGGGTACCAGCATGGCGCCGACCATCCAGGACGGCCTGGCCGCCACGGCCAACGTCGTCAGCAGCCTCACGCCCTGATCCCGGTGTCCTGCCGGGCTGCCGTGAGCGGCGGGTCAGCCGCCGTCCGGGCCGGCCAGCCGCGAACGGATCAGGAACCGCACCCCTTCCGGCGCCTCCAGCGAGAATCCGCTGCCCCGCCCCTCCACCACGTCGACGATCAGCCGGGTGTGCGACCACACCTCGAACTGGCTCCTCGACATCCAGAACGGGATGCGCTCCGCCACCCCGTCGACGTCGAGCGAGGCCACCAGCACATCGGAGCCACCGGTACGGAACTCGCCGTCCTGGTAGCACATGGGCGCGCTGCCGTCGCAGCAGCCGCCCGACTGGTGGAACATCAGCGGTCCGTGGACCTCCCGCAGCCGTCGCAGCAGTTCCGCGGCGGCGGGGGTGAGCTCCACCGGCGGTGCTCCCGACGGGCTCATCGCAGCGGCTCCGGACGGAGGTCCGCCCACGCGTAACGGTGTTCGGGACGGCCCGTGTCGCCGTACTTGAGGCTGAGACTGATCCGGCCCGCGCCCTCCAGATACTTGAGGTACCGCTGGGCGGTGGAGCGGCTGAGGCCCGCCCGGGTGGCGACCTCGTGCGCGGACAGCGGGCCCTCGGCGCCGGACAGGACATGGCGGATGACATCCGCGGTGGGCGCGGAGTGCCCCTTGGGCAGCCCGGCCGCGGGGCCGGACTCCGTGGTGCGAAGGGCGCCGAAGATCTGGTCGACCTGCTCCTGCCCGGCCTCGCCCCGGCCGCCGCCCACACCGTCGAGGGTCCGGCGCAGGGCCGCGTAGCTCTCCAGCTTGGACCGCAGACCGCTGAAGCTGAACGGTTTGACGAGGTACTGCAGCGCCCCGTACCGCATGGCGGTCCGAACGGTCGACACGTCGCGGGCCGCGGTGACCATGATCACATCGGCCGGGTGGCCGAGCTGGCGCAGCCGCCGCACCAGCGTCAGGCCCGTCTCGTCCGGCAGATAGTGATCGAGGAGGACGAGGTCGACATGGTCGCGTTCCAGGCAGGACAGTGCCTGAGCGGCGGTGTGCGCACGGGAGATGACCCGGAAGCCGGGGACCTTGGCCACGTACGCGGCATTGATCTCGGCGACCCGGAAATCGTCGTCCACCACCAGGACATCGATCATCGCGACTCTCCCACTTCTGTCAGCTGCCGTACGGTGAGTGCCTCGGGCAGGACGACGGTGAAGACCGCGCCGCCGCCGGCCCGTGCCGTGACGCGGGCCGCGCCACCGTAGCGCTCGGCCAGCCGGCGCACCAGCGCCAGACCCAGACCGCGTCCGCGGTGTGCGGGGGACTCCTTGGTGGACCAGCCCTCGGTGAAGATCTGTTCGCGCATCGCGGGAGGCACGCCGGGACCGTTGTCGCTGACCCGCAGGACCGCCGTGCCGCCCTCCGCGAGCAGCTCCACCTCGATGAGGGTGGCGACGTCCAGCGCGTTGTCGATGAGGTTGCCGAGGACGGTCACCAGATCACGCGGGTCCACCACCACGTCCGGGAGCCGGGTGCCCGGCGAGATGCGCAGGGACGCGCCCCGCTCCGCCGCGATGGCCGACTTGCCCACCAACAACGCCGACAGCAAAGGATCGTTGACGCGCTCCGCCACCTGTTCCGCCGAAGCCCGGTGCCCGTTGGTCACCTCCTCGACGAACTCCACCGCGGCATCGTGCCTGCCCAGCTCCAGCAGCCCGAGCAGGGTGTGCAGCCGGTTGGCGTGCTCGTGGTCCTGGGCGCGCAGCGCGTCCAGCAGACCATGGGTGGAGTCCAGTTCACGGCCCAGCAGTTCCAGCTCGGTGCGGTCGCGCAAGGTGACCACGGCCCCGCCGTCACCGGTGGGCATGCGGTTGGCGATCAGCACCCGGCCCCGGCAGACGGTGATCAGGTTGGCACCGTCGACCCGCCCCGCCAGCACCTCGGCCGTACGGCCCGGCGGCAGCACCTCGCCCAGCGGACGTCCGACGGCGTCCTGATCCAGCTCCAGCAGACGCTGGGCCTCGTCGTTGAGCAATCGGATCCGGCCCCGGGCGTCGAGGGCCAGCACGGCCTCGCGGATGCTGTGCAGCATGGCCTCGCGCTCGTCCAGCAACGCGGAGATGTCGGCGAAGGCGAGTCCGTGCGTGCCGCGCTGGAGCCGTCGTGAGACGGCCAGGGCGGCCAGTACGCCCACGGCGAGCGCCGCTCCGGAGTAGAGCAGCAGGCCGGGAATGGTACCGAGCAGCCGGTCATGGACGCTGTCGTAGGCGATGCCCACCGACACGGCGCCCACAATGTCCTGGTGCCGGTCGCGGAGCGGGACCTTCGCACGTGCCGACCGGCCCAGGGTTCCGTCGTCGATCTGCATGATCTCCCGGCCGCCCAGAGCCGTGCTGGGGTCGGTCGAGACATGCCTGCCGATCTGCGTGATGTCGGTGTGCGACCAGCGCACCCCGCGGGTGTCCATGACGACGATGTACAGGGCTCCGGTGGCCAGCCGGATCCGTTCCGCCTCGGCCTGCACCGGTCCGCCGGGGCTGGGGTCGGTGCCCCTCAGATCGCGCACCAGGCCTGGTTCGGCTGCGGTGGTCTGGGCGATGGACAGGGCCTGGTGCATCGCCTGGTTGTCGAGCTGGTGGCTGAGCGGGGCGAGGAAGAGCCCCGTGATGAGCATGATCACTCCGGTGGTGATGGCCACCTGGGTGAGGAGCACCTGGGCGAAGACACGGCGGGGCCAGTGAATGCGCATGTGCTCGCCCTCTGCCTTCCTCCGGCCAGGAACATGATGCTCCGTTTCGTCCTTGTGTGAACGCAACGTAAACGTCGTGGTCGCCGATGACCAGTCCTCGTGGCGCATTCGTTGCCGGAGCGCGAGCAGAACGAGCAGAACCACGCGTTATGAGCAGAACCCCGAGTTGTGAGCGCAAGGGTGCCCGCGTCATCGGGGCGCCCTTAACGTCCCGCTCCATGAACAGCGAAACGAGCCCCGCCATCGAGCTGCGGGGGGCGAGCAAAGCGTTCCGGACTCCGTCGGGGGCGCTCCACACCGCCGTACGGGATCTGGACCTCACGATCGGGCGCGGCGAGTTCGTCGCCGTGGTGGGCCCCACCGGATGCGGCAAGTCGACCACGCTGACCCTGGTCAGCGGACTGGAGGAGCCCACCGAGGGGGAGGTGCTGGTGGCCGGGGAGCCGGTGCGCGGGATCGGCGACAAGGTCGGCTTCGTCTTCCAGCAGGACGCGGTCTTCCCGTGGCGGACCGTACTGTCCAATGTGATGGCGGGTCCCCGCTTCCGCGGCGTGTCCAAGCCCGAGGCGAAGGCGCGGGCCCGGGAGTGGCTCGCCAGGGTCGGCCTCTCCTCCTTCGAGGACCGCTACCCCCACCAGCTGTCCGGCGGTCAGCGCAAGCGCGTCGCCCTCGCGGCCACGTTCGTCAACGACCCCGAGATCCTGCTCATGGACGAGCCGTTCTCCGCGCTCGATGTGCAGACCAGGGCCCTGATGTCGGACGAGCTGCTGGAGCTGTGGGCCGGCACCGGCGCCTCCGTCGTCTTCGTCACCCATGACCTGGAGGAGTCCATCGCGCTGGCCGACAAGGTCGTGGTCATGACCGCCGGACCGGCCACGGTCAAGGAGGTCTTCGAGATCGACCTGCCCCGCCCCCGCAAGGTCGAACAGGTGCGGCTGGAGCCCCGGTTCGTCGAGATCTACCGGGAGATCTGGTCCTCGCTCGGCGAAGAGGTCCGCATCACCCGCGAGAGGGGTGCCCTCGATGTCGCCTGACACCATCACCGCGAGCGCCGCCGTCGGCAGGACCGAGCGGACCCGGGCCAGGGCGCGGGCCGCCAGGAACCGCAAGTACCTGGTGACGGGAAGCCGGATCGCGGTGCTTCTCGCGGTCATCGGGCTGTGGGAATGGCTGGCCCGTACGGCCGTCATCGATCCGTTCAACTTCTCGATGCCGTCGAAGATCTGGGACCAGATCCGTACCTGGGTCGTCGACGGAACCGCCCAGGGCTCCCTCTGGGAGCAGATCTGGTACACGCTCTACGAAGCGCTGCTCGGCTGGGTCATCGGGGTGATCGCCGGTGTGCTGCTGGGGATCGCGCTGGGCCGGGTCCGGTTCGCCGCCGATGTCCTCGGGCCGTACATCAAGGTGCTCAACGCCCTGCCCCGCATCGTGCTCGCGCCGATCTTCCTCATCTGGTTCGGCCTCGGCCCGGCGTCGAAGGTCGCCTCCGCGGTCGTCCTGGTGTTCTTCCCCGTCTTCTTCAACGCCTTCCAGGGCGCACGGGAGGTCGACCGCAATCTCGTCGCCAACTCCCGCATCCTTGGCGCCAGCAACCGTCAGGTCACCCTTCAGGTGGTCATCCCCTCCGCCACGTCGTGGATCTTCACCAGCCTGCATGTGAGCTTCGGCTTCGCACTCATCGGCGCGATCGTCGGTGAGTACATCGGGGCCACCAAGGGACTCGGGCTGCTGGTCGCCGCCTCCCAGGGCACGTTCAACGCCGCCGGTGTCTACGCCGCGATGGTCATCCTCGCGATCGTCGCGCTGCTGGCCGAAGGCCTGTTGACCTTCCTGGAGAAGCGGCTCTTCCGCTGGAAGCCGGCCGACGCCGACACCGGCCGCTGACGCCCTGTCGCCCTCCGTACCCCCGCCCCTCTCTCCACCTGTTTCTTCACAAGGACGTGAATCAGATGCGTACATCCACCCGGATCCCGGCCGTCGCCGTCGCCGGCGTACTCGCCCTGACCAGCCTCACCGCCTGTGGCGGTGGCGACTCCACCTCGGCCTCCGGTGGCAAGAACGACAAGGTCAAGATCATGGTCGGCGGCCTCGACAAGGTCATCTACCTGCCCGCGATGCTGACCGAGCGGCTCGGCTACTTCGAGGAGGAGGGCGTGTCGGTCCAGCTCCTGACCGAACCCGCCGGAGTCCAGGCGGAGACGGCACTCGTCTCCGGCGATGTCCAGGGCACCGTGGGCTTCTACGACCACACCCTCGACCTCCAGGTCAAGGGCAAGCAGGTCGAGTCCGTCGTCCAGTTCTCCCACGCCCCCGGCGAGGTCGAGATCGTGTCCGACCAGGCGGCGGGCGACATCAAGTCGGCGAAGGACTTCAAGGGCAAGAAGCTCGGTGTGACGGGCATCGGTTCCTCCACCGACTTCCTCACGAAGTACCTCGCCGTCAACAGCGACGTGCAGACCAGCGAGTTCACGCCCGTCGCGGTGGGAGCCGGGCAGACCTTCATCTCCGCCCTCCAGCAGGGGGCCATCCAGGGCGGTATGACCACCGACCCGACGGTCGCCACCATCCTGGACAAGAAGCTCGGCAAGATCCTCATCGACATGCGGACGCCGGAGGGCTCCAAGCAGGCGCTCGGCGGGCTCTACCCGTCATCCAGTCTCTACATGCAGACCGAGTGGGTCGACAGCCACAAGGAGACCGTCCAGAAGCTGGCCAACGCCTTCGTCAGGACGCTGAAGTGGATGTCCACGCACAGCGCGGACGAGATCGCCGCGAAGATGCCCGCCGACTACGCCCAGGGCGGCGGTAAGGCCCTCTACGCGCAGGCCATCAAGAGCACGCTGCCCATGTTCACCAAGGACGGCGTCATGCCCGCGGACGGCCCCGCCACCGTCGAGCGGGTCCTGAAGGCCTTCAACCCCAACCTGAAGGACGCGAAGGTGGACCTCGCCAAGACGTACACCACGGAGTTCGTCGAGAAGGCGAACTGACCGCGGGGGCGCCGACGGCACCCGCACGGAACACGGGCGGCGCGGCTCCCGGCATCCGAACGGCTCGTCGACACGGACGAACGGTTCTGCCGGAGCCGCGCCGCCCGGTGCCGCCGCCTACTGCTTCCAGCTCGGAGGCTGGGCGGGGTCGAGCGTCCGCCACTGGGCGAGGACCTTCGGGTCCTGCGCGTCGAGCCAGTCGGTCAGCTCGCGGAAGGACACGCAGCGGACCTCCTTGCGGGGGCAGACCTCGCGCATCGTGTCCTCGGCGGCGTCCATGTAGATCCCGCCGTTCCAGTCCTCGAAGTGGTTTCCGATGAACAGCGGCGCACGGCTGCCGTGGAAGACCCGCTCGAAGCCCGCGACGTACGCGTTCCGGGCCTCCTTGCGCCACGTTTCGTACTTCGTGGGGTCGCCCTCGGTGCTGCCCTCGGACTGGTTGTAGAGGAAGTTGAAGTCCATGGACAGCACCTGGAAGTCCTTGCCGGGGAACGGCAGCATCTGCAACGGGAGGTCCCAGACGCCGTTCTTCTTGGACGGCCAGATCTGGAAGTCGCCCGGGGAGCTCGCGTCGTAGCGCCAGCCGAACGGCTTGGTGGCCGGCAGCAGGGTCTTCTGGCCCTCCAGACAGGGCGCACGCCCGCCGACGACCTCACGGGTGGGGTCGAAGGGGAGCGGATCGAGGTCCTTGAAACCGGTGTTCGTCTTCCAGTTCTGCACGAAGGAGTAGAACTGGCCGATCTCGCTGATCCACTCGTCCTTGCTCCAGTCCCCGCCGCCCTTCTTGTCGCAGAAGTGGCCGTTGAAATGGGACCCGATCTCGTTGCCCTCCCGCCAGGCCTCGCCGAGCTGCTCCAGCGTCATCCGGATGTGCTCGCGCGTCGGGTAGGAGATCGCGGCGGCTCCGGCCTTGTGCTGGGGCGGCTGGTAGAGGTCCCGCTTCTCCTTCGGGAGGAGGTAGATGCCGGTGAGGAAGAACGTCATGTGGGCATTGCTCTCCTTCGCCGCACGGCGGAAGCGCGAGAACATGTGGTCGTCGCCCTCCAGCGCGCCGTCCCAGGAGAACACCACGAACTGGGGCGGGCGCTCACCGGGCTTGAGCCGCTCGGCCTTCAGCTGCTCCGGCTGCGGCCCGGTGTAGGACGTGGAGCCGTCCCCGAGGATCTTGACCTTTCCGTCCCAGTCCTCCTCCGTGCTCCCTCCGCCCTTGGGATGTTCCCGGGCGGTCGGCTTCGGCGCGGCGACGGTGCGCGTGCCCTGCTGCGGGGTCCGGTCGTCCGAGGCGTTGTCGGACAGCAGCGGTACGAGCGCCGCGGAACCCGACACCACAAGACATACCGCGAGCCCCAGGACGATGCGGGGTGTGAGGCGGGCCCGTATTCGGCCGACGGTGGACTTGGCTCTGGTATCTGTCACTTCGTCATGGCTTCCGTGTATGTGTTCCAGATCTGGGCCGGGAGCTTTCCGTCGTCGGCCGGGCCACCGGCCAGCCCCTTGAGCGGCAGTGGCGCGAGGCTCTTCGTCAGGTCCATGCGGTAGACGACGACGGCGGTGGACGCTGCCGGGCCGTATCCGACGTACCAGCGCGCGGTGTCGTCCTCGGTGGTTCCGGTCTTGACGGCGACCGGAGTGGGGGTCGCGACACCGTTCCTGCCGCCCGGCCGGCTGAGCGATGCGGTGACCTCGTCGGCGACATCGGCCCGTACGGCGCGCCTCGGCCGCGGCAGGTCGAGCCGGACCGGCTCGCCGTTGCGGGTGACCTTGCGGACCGAGTACGGATCCATGTGCACGCCGTGGGCCGCGAACGTTCCGTACGCGTCGGCCATCCGGATGGCGCTGGGCGTGGAGTTGCCCATCGCGAACGCCGGAACGGGCGGGCCGAAGCTGGAAGGGAGCAGTCCCGACGCCTCGGCCGTACTGCGGACCTGCTGCAGGCCCGCGTCCATGCCGAGTTGGAGGAAGGGCGAATTCACGGACTTCGCCATGGCGTCGTGCAGGCTGATGCGGCCGTGGGAGACGTCGCCGTCGTTGTTGCCCTTGACCATCTTCCCGCTGCGGTCCCAGTAGGGGCCTTCGGGTGTCATCACCGGGATGTCGTCGTCGCCGTCGTACATGGTCGAGGGCACGACAGCGGAACGGGGACCGTTGCGCTGGTGCGACACACCGTGCTGCAGGCCGGCGGCGTAGACGAAGGGGGTGAACGCCGAACCGGCCGGGACGGTGCCCGCGTTGGATTCGTTGAACGCCTGCCGCTCGTAGTCCGGTCCCCCGTACACCGCGAGGATCCGGCCGTCCGGGGCGACGGACGCGGCACCGAAGCGGACGAACCGGTCGGCCTTGCGCTGCTCGGGGTCGAGCGCGCTGCGCGCGTCACGGACGGCCCGGGTGAGGGCGGTCATCCGCGGCTTCTCGAACGTCGTGTAGATCTGGTAGCCGCCGAGGTCGAAGCGCGCGTCGGAGATGTGCCCGACCCGCTTGGCGTACGACTCGGCGAGCTGGACGAGATAACCGTCCTGCCCGCCCGCGCTGTTCGGCCGGTGCGGGGGCTTCGGGTCGGGAAAGGTGGTGTACGTGGCGCGTTCGGCCGGGCTCAGTCTGCCGATCTCCACCATGCGGTCCAGCGTCCACCGCCACCGCGCGATGGCCCGTTTCCGGTTGTCGGGGTTGACGGCCGGGTCGTACAGCGAGGCCCCCTTGAGCAGGGAGGCGAGGAACGCGCCCTCGCTGGCGTTGAGCTGGGTGACCTCCTTGCCGTAGTAGGCCTGCGAGGCACGCTGGAGACCGTAGGTGCCACGGCCGAACCAGCTGGTGTTCAGGTACTCCTGGAGGATCTTGTCCTTGCTCAGGCGGCTGTCCAGCTTGACCGCCAGCAGCATCTCGGTGAACTTCCGCGAGAAGGACTGGTCCTGCGTCAGGTAGACGTTCTTGACGTACTGCTGGGTGATGGTGGACCCGCCCTGGGTGTCCCCGTCGCCGACCGTACGCCACAGCGCGCGGGTGATCCCTTGCGTCGATATGCCGTGGTCGGAGTAGAAGTTGGCGTTCTCCGCCGCCAGTACGGCCCACCGGACGTGGTCGGGGATCTTCGACAGGGGCATCTCCTGGCGGCTCACCCAGCCGGTCCGGGCCATCGGTGTGCCATCGGCCCAGTAGTAGACGGTGTCCTGCTGGGTGGCGAAGGCGTTGAGGTCCTCGGGTATGTCCGTGCGGGCGTAGGCGACCCCCACCACGGTCGCCAGTGTCGCGGTGAACATCAGGACCGAGCCGAGGACCAGCCGCCAGGAGGGCACCCATCTTCGCCAGCCGCGCCGGCCCGCGCGTGGATAGTCCGGTCTGCGTGGCAGGCGGGCGAATGGGCGCTTCGTCTGTTTCCGGCGCCCCGTTCCCGGGACCAGCACCGTCCGTGCGGCCCGCGCCGTCCTGCTGAAGATGTTGTGCTGTGTCATTCCGTCCAGCCATGACAGGCCGGGCCGGCCGCAGGTCGCGACCGTGCCCGTGCAGTGGTCATTGAGCGTCCGCCGCCACACGCCGGCACGTCGACTCTCCGCAGCAAAGGCCAAAGCATGACCGAGAGTTCTGTTGCGAAGTCACGTAAAGATAACAGGCCGTCGGAAGAGGTCGTGCCGGTCGGCCCTCCTCGTCATCGAGCCCGCCCGGTGACGGCCGGGCAGTACGGGCGGACCGGCATCGAACCGGCCAATTCGTTTCTCCCCGCTCGCCCGAGCCCACCGGAACACCGGGCTGTTTCCGCACCTTCACCGGCTCCGGCAGCGTCCGGCGGACAGGCAGGAGGAGGCGTCAAGCGCTGTTCCGGCCAACACCGACCCGTGCCGTGCGACAGGGACATGGTGGCACCAGGGCCCATTTGCCTAAGGTCTGAGAGCGCGCAGCTGGGCCGGCCGGTCGATCCACGCCATGGTCAAACGACGCATCGCACAGGGAGAAGCAGTGTCGCGTGTCAAACCCGTCCTGGCACGGGCCCTCCGTACAACTCCCTTACTCCGCCTGGACGTCGCCCACCGGGGTCGGGTGCGGCGTCTGGGACTGAAGCTCGAAGAACACGGCCCCACCGGATCGGTGAAGGACCGCAGCGCCGTCGGACTGCTGCGGGCGCTGCACGATGAACGGCCGCTCACCCCGGGAACGGTGGTGGTGGAATCCACCTCGGGCAACCTGGGCCTCGCCCTGGCCCGGCTGCTGCCGACGGTCGGCTGCGACTTCCTCGCCGTGGTCGACCTCAAGACCCCGCACGCCACCCGCCGCAGGCTCGCCGACAGCGGAGCCCGGGTGATCGTCGTCGACGAACCCGACGGTCTGGGCGGCTACCTGCTGAGCCGGCTGCGCCGGGTGCGCGAGCTGTGCGCGGACAACCCCGGATACCGCTGGCCCGACCAGTACGAGAACTGGGCCGCGCCCGACATCCACCGGCGCGTCACCGGTCCCGAACTCACCGAGCAGGCGGGACCGGATCTCGCCGCGGTGTACGTACCGGTCTCCACCGGCGGCACGCTGGCGGGCATCGGCGCCCACCTGCGCGAGCACCGGCCCGACGTCGCCGCGGTCGCCGTGGACGTACGCGGCTCACTGGCCGTCTCGGGCAGCGCCGGACGACGTCTGGTCCCGGGCATCGGAGCGAGCCGGCCGTCCGTCTTCCTGAGGGCACCTCACAGCTACGACCGCGCGGTGCACGTCGACGACATCGAGGCGATAGCCGTCTGCCGGATCATCGCCGAGGACGTCGGGCTCGCACTCGGCGGCTCCAGCGGTTGCGCCGTGCGAGCGATGCTGAGCGACCAGGAAGAGGCCGTGCCGGACGGCCGCCTCGTGGTCTGCCTGGCCGCGGACGGCGGCGCCAAGTACCGCGACACCCTCTACTCCGACGACTGGGCGACCGAACAGGGTGTAGCCAAGGAGATCACCTCCGCCGTGGCACGACTGCGCAGCGAAGGACTCTTCTTCGACCGGAAGCACCAGGAGCACTGAACATGGGCACCAGCACCACCCTTGACCGGCAGCGGACGCGCCCCGGCCCCCGGCAGTTCCTGCCGCTGGTGCAGGGCGCCACGCTGATCGAATGGACCGGAACGGGCCTCTTCCTCGCCGTCTCGACCATCTACTTCGTCAAGGTCGCCCATCTCAGCACCTCGTCCGTCGGTACCGGCCTGACCATCGGCGGGGCCGTCGCCATCGCCACCGCCGTGCCCATTGCCCGGCTGGCCGGACGGTTCGGGCCGAAGCCGGTGCTGATCGGTGTGATGCTGCTGCGCGCACTGGCCACCGTCGGCTACCTCTGGGTGGACGGCTGGTGGAGCTTTCTCCTCGTGGTCGCGGTCATCGCCGTCACCGAGCAGTCCTCACCCCCACTGGTCCAGTCGTACGTCGGGGCACGCGCCCCGGAGAGCCTGCGCGCGAAGGTCATGGCCGTGCAGCGCACCGTCGTCAACCTCGGCATCAGCCTGGGCGGGCTGATCGCCGGAGTCGCCCTGGGTTCCGGCGCGCCGGGAGCCTTCCGGCCACTGCTGATCGGTGGCGCACTCGCCTATGTGGCGGTGGCCGCGGTGTACGCCACCGCGCGGCGCGAGGAAGCCGTGACGGCCGTGGGGAGCGCCCGGGTGGCGGATCTGCTCAAGGACCGCCGACTGCTGGGCTTCACCGCGTACAACGCGCTGGTGTCGCTCTGGATGCCGGTGCTCAATGTGGCCTTCCCGCTCTGGCTGGTCACCGAGACGGACGTGCCGGAGCGCTATGTCGGCATCCTGTACGCCGTCAACACCGTGCTGTGCATCGCTCTCCAGTACCCGCTCAACCGCTGCTACAGCACCACCCGCCGGGCATGGTTCTCGTACGCGGCCGCGGCACTGCTGCTGAGCGGGGGCGCCCTGGCCTTCGCCGCCGCGCCCGGCTTCGGGGCCCGGGAGGCGCTGCTGGTGCTCGGCGCGGCCGTCGTCCTTCTGACGTTCGCCGAACTGCTCCAGGTCGGTGCCTCGTGGACCCTCTCCTTCGACCTGGCACCGGAAGAGGCGCGCAGCGCCTATCTGGTGCTGTTCAACACCAGCCGCACGGTGGCCAACCGGGTCGCGGGCCCGGTGCTGATGACCGGCGTCGTCCTCGCCCTCGGCACGGCCGGCTGGATCGCGCTCGCCTGCGTACTGCTGCTCGGCGCGCTCGTCCCCTTCGCGATGCTCCGCGCAGCGCAGGCCACCGGCGACTGAACCCGCCCTCGCACCGTCCCCACCACAACCGACCCACTCTCCAAGGAGCCCCGCCCGTCATGGACTTCGAGCAATACCCCGACAGCCACTTCCGCTATCTGACCCGCGCGGACGTCATCGAGGCCGCCCGCGACGTGGACATCGTGGCGGCGGTGGCCGAGGCGCTCAGGCTGCACTCCGCCGGACAGTCCGTCCTTCCCGAGGAGGCCTATCTCGGCTGGACCACCCCGCAGGGCGACTCGGCCAGGCTGCTGGCCATGCCCGGCGCCCTCGCCCAGGAGGGGCGGCCGCCGGTCGTCGGCATGAAGACCATCAACGCCTCGATCGGCAACCCGGGGCGCGGCATCCCCCGCTCCCAGGGCTTCACCCTGCTCCTCGACCCGGAGACCGCCCGGCCCCTCGCCCTGATGGAGGCCGCCTACATCAGCGCGATGCGCACCGCTGCGGTGACCGCGCTCGCGGTGCGCCATCTGGCGGTGGCAGAACCGCGCGGGCTGGCACTCCTCGGCTGCGGCGCCCTCGCGCAGGCGCACAGCGCGCTGCTGCTGCGCACCGTCCCCACCCTGCGCCGCATCACGCTGTACGACGTGGCGCCCGACCGCGCGAAGTCCGTCGCCCACCACATCGCCTCGCTGCCCGGTGCGGCGGACATCGAGACGGTGGTGGCCGACGGGCCGCGCGAGGCGGTGCGGGACGCCGAACTCGTCGTGCCCGTCACCACGGTGACCCAGGGATACATCGAACCGGACTGGCTGCGGCCCGGCGCGCTGGTCTGCCATGTCTCGCTGGACGACCTCACCGAGGCGGCCGTGCTCTCGGCCGGCACGGTGATCGTCGACGACTGGAGCCTGGTCCGTGACGACCCGCGACGGCTGCTCGGCCGGATGCACCGGGCGGGCACCCTGCTCGGCCCCGACGGCACCCCGCGGCAAGGAGTGACCGCCCGGCCGGAGGCCCGCCGCGTCGACGGCACGCTCGGCGATGTGCTCGCCGGGCGGCACCCGGGCCGCCGCGACCAGGACGAGATCGTGATCAGCAACCCGTTCGGGATGTCGATCCTCGACGTCGCCGTGGCGGACCGCATCCACGCCCGCGCCGAAGCCGCCGGTCTCGGCGCCCGGCTCACGCTCTGAGGGGGATCCGCATGACGATCGATCAGAACATCCAGGAGATCAACCGCACCATGTGGTCGTACGGCGAGTACCGGCACGTCGCCGATCTGCTGCGGCCGGGCGCCGTCGAGCTGGTCGACCGGCTCGCCCCCGCGCCGGACACCGCCCATCTCGACGTCGCCACCGGCAACGGCAACGTCGCGCTGCTGTCCGCCCTGCGCGGCTGCCTCGTCACCGGACTCGACCTGACCGACGAGTTCTTCCCCGACGCACGCGAACGGTTCGCACAGGCCGGTGTCAAGGTGGAACTGCGCCGCGGTGACGCCCAGGAACTCCCCTTCGCCGACGCCTCGTTCGACCTGGTGACCTCCACCTACGGAATCCAGTTCGCGCCCGACCACGCCGCGTCGGGCGGGGAGATCTCCCGGGTGCTGCGGCCGGGCGGCCGGATCGGCATGTGCAACTGGACGGCACGCAGCTGGACCGCGCACTTCCAGGAGATCCTCTCCGCCTACTTCCCCTCGCCCAACGGGCATCAGGGACAGCCCATGCTGTGGGGCTCACCGGACTACCTCGCCGAACTCCTCGGTCCCGAATTCACGATCACCTCCGAACGACGGGAACTCTTCTACCCGTTCGGCGCGGCCGAGGACCTGGTGACCTTCTTCGAGAACTGCTTCGGCCCCTGCATCGCGGCGAGGAACACCATCTCGCCGCCCTCGCGATGGAAGGAACTGCGGGCGGAAATGGTCGAGATGACCAAGGGGTTCCACACCACGGACGAACGCGGCACGGGCGTGCCCGCCGAGTACCTGCTGGTCGTCGCCGAGAAGCGGACGGCCCGGTGATCGGCCTGCCCGAGCACTACCCGCGGCTCCCGCTGGCCGAAGGGGCGCGGGAGAGCGCCGTCGCCGCGGCACTCACCCGCCATGAACCGTACGAGCTGGACGAAGCCGTCCACGCCCACGTCGAGCGGTTCGCGGCCGCGGACCCCGACCGGACCGCGATCGAGGACGGCGACGTCTCCCTCGGATACGGCCGGCTGGCCGACCTGATGCGTCGCACCGCGGCGCAGCTGGCGGCTGCCGGGATCCGGGACGGGCAGATCGTCGCGGTCGGCGGCCGGCGCGGCGCCGACGTCGTCGTGGCCTTCCTCGCCCTGGAGCTGCTCGGCGCCGTCTACCTGCCGGTCGACGCGAGCTGGCCCGCCGCCCGCGTCGAAACCCTGCTCACCGACAGCGGCGCGGCACTGATGCTGACCACCGGCGCGCCGGCGGACAGCGGGGAGCTGGTCAAGGGCGCCGGTGCGGCCGGCGTACCCACCACGACACCGCGGCCGGCGGAGCCTCCGTACACCCGGACCCTGCCGCCGGCCCCCGACGAGGTGCGCTACGTCCTCTACACCTCGGGGTCGACCGGCCGTCCCAAGGCCGCGATCGTCGAGCACCGGGGGATGCTCAACCACCTCCGGGCCAAGATCGACGACCTCGGGCTGACCGCGGACGACCGGCTGGCCCAGACCGCACCGCTGAGCTTCGACATCTCCGTCTGGCAGATGCTCGCCCCGTTGCTCGTCGGCGGCCGGGTACAGATCTTCGCCGACGAGCAGGCACAGGACGGCGCCCTGCTGCTGGAGGAGCTGCGCGGACGCGGAACCACGGTGCTGGAGACCGTGCCCACACTGATCCGCTTCCTGCTCGACGCCCAGGAGACCGCGGGAATCCGGCCCGGCGCGCTGCGCTGGATGATCGCCACCGGCGAGGAACTGCCACCGGCGCTGGCCCGGCGGTGGCACGACACCCTGCCGGGGATCCGGCTGCTCAACGCGTACGGCCCCACCGAGTGCTCGGACGACGTCACCCATGCCGAACTCGGCCCTCCGGCCGCCGGAATACGCCATCTGCCGATCGGCTCGCCCATCGGCAACGCCGAACTGTACGTACTGCGCGAGGAGAACGGGCAGTGGCACGCCTGTGCGCACGGGGAGACGGGGGAGCTGTTCGTCGGGGGACTCGTCGTGGGACGCGGGTACCTCGGTGACCCGGAGCGCACCGCGCTCGCCTTCTTCACCGACCCCTTCGGCGCCGACGGCGGACGCCTCTACCGCACCGGGGACGCCGTACGCGTACTGCCGGACGGCCAACTGGAGTACCTGGGCCGGGTGGACCGGCAGGTGAAGGTCGGCGGCGTACGCATGGAGCTCGCCGAGATCGAGGCGGTACTCGGCGGCCACCCCGGAATCGCCGCCTGCGCCGTCATCGTCCACACCCCCGACGACAGCGGAGCCCTGGTCGTCCGGGAGAGCGCCCACACCCCGGCGGCCGGGCAGCCGCCCCGGCTCGTCGCCTACGTCACCGCCTCCGGCGACGAGCCGGCGGAGGCATCGCTGCGCGCCCATCTGAGCGACCGGCTTCCCGCCCCCATGGTGCCGCACACCTTCGTCGTCCTGCCCCGGCTCCCACTCACCCGCAACGGCAAGACGGACTACAAGGCCCTGCCCGCACCACCGCGCCGCAGCCGCCCCGACACCCGCCCGTACACCCCACCGCGGGGCGAGGCGGAGACCGCCGTCGCGGCGGTCGTCGCCGGGCTCCTCGGCACCGGACGGGTCGGCAGGAACGACAGGTTCCTGGAACTGGGCGGCGACTCGCTGCTCGCCATGCGGCTGGTCGCCGCCCTGCGCGAGACCGGATCGGCGGCCGGTCTGCGTGACGTGCTGCGCGACGGCAGCCCCGCCGCGCTCGCCGCGCTCGGCCACGACCGGCGGCCCACGACCGCTGCCCGCACGGCGACGGCACGGGACGACGCGCCCCGCACCCGGCCGCTCACCCCGCAGCAGGCCGGGGTCTACTTCCACTGGCGGCTCGACCCGCTCAGCCCCTACTACAGCTACCAGGGCTCCCTGGAACTCGACGGGCCCCTCGACGTGGCACGGCTGGCACGGGCCTGGCAACTGCTGCTCGCCGAGAATCCCCTGCTCCTCGCCCGGTTCGCCGAGACCGACGAGGCGGACGGGCGGGAAGCGGGGCACGAGGTGGTGCACCACTACCCGCACTGGGAGGTGCCGCTGCCCGCGAGCGCCCGGGACATCACCGCGGAGGCATTCCGCACGGTGGCCGCCGAGGAGGCGGCCAGGCCCTTCGACCTCCTCACCGAACCGGCCCTGCGGACCGGGCTGTTCCGACTGCCCGGCGGACAGCACCGACTCCTGGTCACCATGCACGAACTGCTCCTCGACGGCTGGGGAGCGACCGTGCTGTTCCAGCGGCTGGCCGAACTCTACGAACAACGCCCCGCCGGGCCCGACCCCGAACGTGCCACCCGCTACGACCGCTATCTCGACCACTTGGCGGAGCGGCTGGCCGGCGAGGAGGTGGCCGAGGCGGGGGAGTACTGGCTGCGCCGCCTCGCGGGCGACCTCCCGGCACTCCGGATCGCCCAGAAACCGCGGCCCGCCACACCCGCCTACCGGGGCGAGATCACCGAGGCGGTCATCGACGAGCAACTCTCCCGGCGGCTGCGCGACACCGCGCTGGCCGCCTCCGCCACCGCCTTCGTACCGCTGCTGGCCGCCTACGCACTGGCCCTGAGCTACTACAGCGACGCCGACGACGTGATCATCGGCGCCCCGATGGCGGGGCGGGAGCGGCCGGAGACCGCCGACGTGCCCGCCTTCATGCTCGCCATGCTGCCACTGCGCCTGGACATCGACCCGGCCGCCACCCTCGCGGAGTTCACCGCACAGGTGAGGGAGACGGTGTACGACGCCTACGCCGCCGCCGAGCACCCCTTCGGCTGGACACTGCGGCGGCTTCCGGCCGCCTCGCGGAGCTCATCGGCGACCCCGGTCTTCCAGACCATGCTCAACATGCTGCCCTACCCGGCGCGCGCCACCACCGCGTCGGACGTCCGGTTCCGCTTCGTCGAACTGGACACCGGCTACACCAAGTACGACTGCGCCCTGTACGTACAGCCGCACGGCCCCGGCGGCCTGCTGCTCCAGTACGCCTACCAGCAGGAGCTGCTCGACGCACCGGCCGCCCGCAACGTACTGGAATCCACACTGATCGCGCTGCGGGCCCTCACCGACCCGGAGCGCGCCGAGCACACCACCGTTCGTTCCCTCGATCTGCTGCCCGGAGACGATCACCGATGAACACGCCGACCCTGCTGGAACGCTTCGCCGAGCAGGTGGCGGCCCACCCCCGGGCCGTCGCCCTGCGCCACACCGGCACCACCGTCACCTACCGCGAACTCGACGAATGGAGCGGCCGGCTGGCCGCCCGGCTCACCGCCAAGGGCATCGGTCCCGGCTCGCTGGTGGCACTCGCCGCCCAGCGCGGCCCCGCCGCCGTCGCCGGAGTCCTCGCCGTACTGAAGACCGGCGCCGCCTACCTCGGGCTGGACCCCGCGATACCCGTGCGACGGCAGCGCCGGATGGTGGAGGAGACCGGACCGCACTGCGTGCTGGCCGAGCCGGGACTCGACCAGTTCCCCACCCTGGACGCGCCGCGCGTCACCCTGGCGCCCCTCACCGAGGGCCCGCTGCACCAGGCCCCCGAGCAGGAGCCCGACGAGGACGCCCTGTTCCACATCGTCTACACCTCGGGGACGACCGGAAACCCCAAGGGCGTACGCATCAGCCGCCGTTCGGTCCGGGGCCGGCTGGAGTGGATGTGGCAGGACCACCCGTTCCCGGAGAACGCGGTGCTCGCCGTCCAGAAGTCCCTGGCACTGGTCGCCTCGCCCTGGGAGCTGCTGGGCGGACTGCTCAAGGGCGTCCCGTCCGTCGTGCTCGCCACCGACGAACTCCTCGATCCGGCACTCTTCGCCGCCGCCGTCGAGCAGGAACGGATCACCCATCTCTTCCTGACCCCGCAGCTCATCGCCGGACTGCTGGAGGAGAGCGCCGGTCGCCCCGGCGGGCACCGGCCGGTCCTGGTCACCAGCGGCGCCGACACCCTGCCCGTGGACACCGTCCTGCGCTTCCGCGAGGTCTGGCCCGACGCCACCCTGCTCAACCTGTACGGCATGACCGAGACCGCCTCCAACGTCGCCGCGTACGACACCGCCCGACTTCCCGCCGACGCCGAACGCGTCCCCGTCGGCAGCCCCGTGGCGGGCGCCTCGCTCTCGGTCCGCGACCGGCTCGGCCGACGGCTGCCGAGCGGTGTGGGCGGCGAGGTGTGGATCTCCGGAACGCCACTGGCCCTCGGCTATGTCGGCGGCGACGACGAGGACCGCTTCACCACCGACGACGCCGGGGTCCGGCACTACCGCACCGGTGACCGGGGCCGCCAACTCCCAAACTCCGTGATGGAGATCACCGGCCGCGCCGACAATCAGATCAAGGTGCGCGGCTATCGCGTCGAGCTGGAGGAGATCGAGGCCACCCTGCGCAAGGCACCGGACGTCACCGACGCGGGAGCCTACGCGGAGAGCGAGGACGGCGAGACACGCATCGTCGCCTGTGTCACCGCCGACGAGGAGACCGGCGCCGCCGCACTGCGCGCCCATCTGCGCGACCGGCTGCCCGACTACATGCTGCCCGCCCGCATCCAGCAGGTCCCACAGCTCCCGCGCAGCACCAACGGCAAGCTGGACCGCACCGCCCTGCGCACACTCGTGGCAGGCATCGGGCAGGAACAGGCGGCCGGATTCACCCCGTCCGACGCCACCGAGACCGCCGTCGCCGCGCTCTGGCAGGAACTGCTCGGCGCCCCGCCCGCGTCGGCGGACCAGAACTTCTTCGACGCCGGAGGCCATTCCCTGCTCGCCGTACGGCTCGCCAACCGGCTGGCGACGACGGCGGGCCGCCGGGTGCCGCTGCGCCGCATCCTCGGCGCACCGACCGTCACCGCGATCGCCGCCCTGTGCCGCGACATCCAGCAGGAGGAGCAGATATGAACGTCCCATGGCTGACCGTGCCGGGCGAGCAGCCGCAGGGCGCCGCCACCGGCACCCTCGCCGTCTGCTTCGCACCCACCGGCGCCCACGGTTCCACGTTCGCGAGCTGGCGCGGCCGGCTTCCCGAGGACACGACCCTTGCCTTCGTCGCACCGCCGGGCCGCGGCACCCGCGTCGACGAGGAGCCCGTCATCGACATGGCCGCCTACGCCGAGGCGACGGCGGCCGGGATCCGTGAACTGCGGGGCGGGCGGCGGCTGGTGCTGATCGGAGTCAGCCTCGGCGCCCTGCTGGCGTACGAGACCTGCCGCCGGCTGCTCGACTCGGGGGTGCCCGTCGCACGGCTGTGCGCCGTGGCCGGGCAGTGCCCCGGCGACTTCCACGGCCGTGGCGAGGAAGTGACCGTCGAGGACGCCCGTGCCTTCGTCGCCGGGACCGGACTGACCGACCCGGAGCTGCTGGCGGACCCCGAGTTCGAGGAGGTGCTGCTGCCTCCCGTCATCGCCGATCTGCGGCTGGCCGCCGGGTACGACGGCCGCCGCGGAGCCGTTCCGCAGGTCGAGCTGCGCGCGGTGTGGGCCACCGAGGACCCGCACGTGCCCGAGGTCACCGTGCGCCGCTGGGCCGAGTGGACCGGGGGCGACTGCACCCTGATGTCCGTCGAGGGCGGCCACTACGCCCACCAGGAGAACCCGGCCGCGGTCATCTCCGCCTGCCTCGACGGACTCCCCGGAACCCGGCCGTCACGGCGCTCCGTGCTCGGTGCCGGGGCGACGGCCGTCGCGTCCACGGTGCTGGGCCTCGGCGCGGTGGCCTCGTCGGCACCCGCAGCGCGGGCCGACGCGGCGACGGGGACGGGCAGCGTCCCCTTCGACGGCGATCCCACCGACCCCGTGGGCCTCGCCGTCGCCATGATCCGCCAGAACACCAGCAACCCCGGCGACGGTGCGGTCACCCTGCCGCTCGCCCGGATGCTCCAGGGCATCTTCCGGGCCGCCGGGGTCGGCACCGAGATCGTGCCCACTCCGAAGGACGGCAACGTCCACTTCTTCGCCCGCGTCCCCGGCAGCGGACCGGCCACGAAGAAGCCCCTGGTCCTGCTCGGCCACTCCGACGTGGTGCCCGCCATCGGCGACACCTGGGAGACGGACCCCTTCGCCGGCGAGATCAGGGACGGCAAGCTGTACGGCCGCGGCTCGCTGGACATGAAGGGCGTCAACGCCGCCTTCGTCGCCGCTCTGCTGCGCCATGTCCGCGAGGGAGCGGCCTTCGACCGCGACATCGTCTTCTGGTCCGACTGCGACGAGGAACAGGGCCCCTACGGCGTGCGCTGGTTCCTCACGGAACATCCCGGCAAGGTGACGGCGGGTGCGGTCATCACCGAGGGCGGCTGGGTACTCGACCAGCGCGACGGCACCACGCCCATGATCGCCTCGCTCACCTGCAACGACAAGCGCTCCCTGCTGCTGCGCCTGGAGACGGCCTCGTACGCCACCCACACGTCCAAGCCGTTCAGCGGACAGGCGGTGATCCGGCTGGGCGAGGTGCTCGACCAGCTCGGGCAGTGGCGTGCCCACATCCGTCCGAACGCACTGTCCCGGCGGTACTTCGCCGAACTGGCCGAGGCCACCACCGACCAGCCCTTCGCCCAGGCTCTCCGGGAGATGCTCGGCGCCCGCACGGACCGGCAGCGGGACAGAGCGGGGGAAGCGGTGGTGCGGCTCAGCGGGACCCCGGAGCTGCACAACGCGATGCTGCGGACCACGCTCGCCTTCACGGCCGCCCGGTCCGGCTACTACCCGAGCATCGTGCCGGGCACGGCGACCGCGGAGTTCCGGGCCGCCTTCCTGCCGGGGGCCGAGGACCCCGGACGCATCGTCGCCGAACTGCGCTCGCTGATCGGCAACCGGGCGACGCTGAGTGTCGTCGGCAACCCCGGTGAGACCGAGCAACAGGCCCTGGACCGGCTGCGCGGCTATCTGGCCACGCCCGACTCCGACTACGACACGGACGTCTTCCGCGCCTGGCAGAGCGCCGTACGCCGGACCCACCCCGGAGTACGGGCCACCGCCTGCCAGTTCGAGGCGGTCACCAGCGCGGTGCCGTTCCGGGAACAGAACGTACCCGTGTACGGCATGTATCCGTTCACCGTGAACCGGGACATGCTCAAGCGCATGCACGGCACCGACGAACACATCGGCGTCGAAGCACTGCGGCAGGGCACCGAGACCGTCTACCAACTCCTGGCCGGGCTGCGTACCGACGCCTGAGCCCCTGACGCACCGCGCGGGCGTGCCCCGGCATGCGCGCCCGCGCGGTGCGTCGGACCGTCATCCCACGCTGACCCAGTCCAGGGTGCGTTCCACGGCCCGCTTCCAGTTCGCGTACCCCTCCGCCCGCCGGTCCTCGCTCCACTGCGGCTCCCAGCGCTTCGACTCCTGCCAGTGTTCTCGCAACTCGCCCTGGTCCTGCCAGAATCCGGTGGCCAGCCCGGCCGCGTAGGCGGCACCGAGCGCGGTCGTCTCGGCGACGACCGGGCGGCTGACGGGGACGCCGAGCACATCCGCCTGGATCTGCATGCAGAGGTCGTTGGCCGTGACCCCGCCGTCGACCTTGAGCACGTCGAGGTGGACGCCGGAGTCCTGTTCCATCGCCTCCACCACATCCCGGCTCTGGTAGCAGATGGCCTCCAGAGTGGCCCTCGCCAGATGGCCGTTGGTGTTGTAGCGGGCCAGGCCGACGATGGCGCCCCGGGCGTCCGAGCGCCAGTACGGTGCGAAGAGACCCGAGAAGGCCGGCACGAAGTACATCCCGCCGTTGTCCTCGACGGTCCGGGCGAGGTGTTCGCTCTCGCTCGCGCTCGTGATGATCTTCATCTGGTCCCGCAGCCACTGCACCGCGGACCCGGTGACCGCGATGGAGCCCTCCAGGGCGTAGACCGGCGGACTCTGCCCGAATCGGTAGGCGACGGTGGTGAGCAGGCCGTGCTTCGACCGGATCGGTTCCGTTCCGGTGTTGAGCACGAGGAAGTTGCCGGTGCCGTACGTGTTCTTCGCCTCGCCCGGCTCGAAGCACACCTGTCCCACCGTCGCCGCCTGCTGGTCGCCGAGCACCCCGGTGATCGGGATCGCGGCGCGCAGCGGCCGGGACGTGCGCGTGCGGCCGTACGCCTCCGCGTCGGAGGAGGGCCGGATGGCCGGGAGCATCGCCCGGGGGATGCCGAAGATGTCCAGCAGCTCGTCGTCCCAGTCGAGCGTCTCCAGATTCATCAGCATCGTCCGGCTGGCGTTGGTCACATCCGTGGCGTGGATACCGCCGTCGGGTCCGCCGGTGAGGTTCCACAGCACCCAGCAGTCCGTGTTCCCGAACACCGCGTGCCCCTGCTCCGCGGCGGCGCGGACCCCGTCGACATTGTCGAGGATCCACTTGATCTTCCCGCCGGAGAAGTAAGTGGCCAAAGGGAGCCCCGACTTGCGCCTGATGACCTCGCCGTGCCCCTCGTTCTCCAGTGCCTTGGCGATCGAGTCGGTGCGGGTGTCCTGCCACACGATGGCGTTGCAGTACGGACGGCCGGTGCGGGGGTCCCAGACGACGGTCGTCTCGCGCTGGTTGGTGATCCCGATGGCGGCGAGATCGGTGGCGCTCAGACCACCGGTGCGCAGAGCGGTCTGCATCACCGAGTTGGTGCGCTCCCAGATCTCCACCGGATCGTGCTCCACCCAGCCCGACCGGGGCAGGATCTGCTCGTGCTCCAACTGGTGTCTGGCCACTTCGTTCCCGCCGTGATCGAAGATCATGAAGCGGCTGCTGGTGGTGCCTTGGTCCACTGCGCCGATGAAGTCCGCCATGGCATGCTGCCTCTCCTGAGTCCGGGCCCGGTGATGGAACCGGGCGTCACTTCTCCGGCGGTAGCGGGATGCTGCCCTCCGGCTCCGGTTCGGCCGTGGGCAGGAAGCGGCTGATGAAGATCTTGTAGACGAAGGCTCCCAGCGGGCCGCCGACGAGCGGTCCCACGATCGGCACCCAGAAGTAGAAGTTCCCGTACTGATCGCGCCACGCCCCTCCGTAGCCGGTCAGGAAGCTCGCGAGACGGGGGCCGAGGTCACGGGCCGGATTGATCGCGTACCCGGCATTGGTCCCGAAGGCCATGCCGATGGCCACCACGATGAGTCCCACGATGAAGGGACCGAGGTTGGAGCCCGGCGGGGTGCTGAGGAGATCCGTGACCGCGAAGATCAGCAGTACGAGGATGGCGGTGCCGATGACCTGGTCCCGGAACGCCCCCCATTCGTGGACCGGAAGCGCGGGGTTTCCGTTGGCGGGCAGGGTGGAGAACACGATCTGCGTCTTGATCGTGTGCCCGGGGTCCGCCTTCGCCAGCGCCTCCGTGTAGTTCCAGCGCACCAGCAGCGCCGCGACGAACGCCCCCGCGAGCTGCGCGAGGGAGTAGGGCGCCACCTTCTTCCAGGGGAAGTCCTTGAAGGTGGCGAGCGAGAGAGTCACCGCCGGATTGAGATGGGCTCCGCTCAGTCTGGCCGCCACATAGACGCCCAGAGTGACTCCGAGACCCCAAGCCCAGGCGATGCTGTCGTGATTTCCGAGGCCACCCGCCGGATCGGTGAGCGCACCGCCAGCCACGACCTGGGCCACGACACCGCAGCCGAAGAGGATCAGAATCATCGTGCCGAGAAACTCCGCCGAGAGTTCCCCGACGATTCCGGACTTCTTGAGCCGCTCCATAGGGGTCTCGCTTTCTGTCGATCAACGACTCCTGGCGGCATAGATCCACATCTGAGCGTAAATGGCGGAAATTGGTTCCGCACTCGGTGGCGGACACGCCGTTTCCGCACCCGCCGGAGCCGGAGCCCGGCGCGGTCTCAGCTTGGCGTTTAACGTCGCAGGTCACTCGGCCTACTGATCTGCGGTTCTTTCCGGGACAGCGGAGGCGGCCGTTCTTCACACTTCGAGATGTCG